>DATIUU010000356.1:0-4779 GCA_035466635.1 Woeseiaceae bacterium | reverse complement strand
CAGGCGCGGCACCGCTGCGCCATGCCGCGAGCGCGGCATCAAAATGCCCGGCCACCGCGTAGCCGATCGCCGTGAGTCGTGCCGGGATCCAGGCCAGCAAGCCATGCAGCGCCACGGCCGCATCCCGCAACGCGCCGATCGTGGCCACGTCGCCCTCCTGGCGGCCCGCCTGGAATACCGCGCGCCGGCGCACGAGGTCCGTTACGCGGTAGGCCCACGCACCGAGCGGCCCCAGCGGCCCGAGCAGGACGAACCAGAAGATCACCGCGAACAGGCGGTTGTTGGCCTGGATACAGACCGCCTCCTCGACGCAATGCGCTCGTTCGAGGGGTGCAGACGGCACGTCGTCCTCGATCAGCGCCTTGGCCGTCTGCTCGATACGCCCCTCGTCGCCGTCCTCCAGCGCACTGCAGTAATCGTTGACGTCCTCGCCGATGTCGTTGGGACCGAGCGAGAAGAACAGCACCACGACGGCGAGCACGAGGTGCGGAAAGCCGAACAGGGTGTCCCTGAGCGCCACCGTCACGGCGGCGACCGGCAACACCAGGACCACGGTGAGCACGACCACCGGGATGATCGCCGGCCAGGTGGCCATCTTCGCCGAGGCCGCAAAGCCGCTGTCTATGATCCGGTCGAGCCAGCGCATGCGTCGCCAGTGAAAAATCTGCGTCGCGAGTCGCTCGATGATGAGGCCGATGAGGAGGGCAATCAGGGTCATGGATACGGTTCAGGCGGGTTGGCCACTCAGTCCATGATACAAGCGCAGCCAGTCGAAAGCAGGACCCGGGTCGGTTTTTCGGCCGGGCGCGATATCGGAATGCGCGGCGATCCCGCGAGCCGACAGCGCCGGATACGCGCGCAGCAGGGCGGCGACGGCCGCCGTCAGCGTCGCGTATTGCGCGTCTTCGTAGGGCACGTCGTCCTCGCCCTCGAGTTCGATGCCGATGGAATAGTCGTTGCAGCGCGCGCGCCGGCGAAAACACGACTCGCCGGCGTGCCACGCGCGCTCGGTAAAGGGAACGAATTGCACGAGCGTGCCGTCGCGCCTCACCAGCAGGTGCGCGGAAACCTCGAGACCGCGTATTTCGTCGAAATACGGGTGGGCATCCCAGTCGAGCGTATTGGTGAACAGCTGCTCGATTTCGGGGCCGCCGTAGCGCCCCGGCGGCAGGCTGATCCCGTGCAGCACGATGAGGCCTGGTTCCTGCCCGGGCGGGCGCGCATCACGGTTCGGGCTCCGGCAGCGGCGCGCCGGTTCGATCAGGCCCGTATCCGCATCAACGGTGAATGACTGCTGCATTGGTTGCCAACTGCGGGTCGATTGACGATAGTCCTCCGTGAGGGCGTTGGCTGTCAACGCGGACACGGGGACTGGCGCAACAATCATGCCGTTGAGAAGACTCTACGTGGCCGAGCGGCTCGCCGAAGGGACGGAATTGCACCTCGGCGAGGAAGCGGCGCGTTACCTCGGTCGCGTCCTGCGGCTGCGCGCGGGCGAGACCGTGCACGTGTTCAATGGCAGCGACGGCGAATGGTCCGCGACGATAAGCCGGATCGCCAGGGACCGCGTGATGCTGCAGGTCCACGATGCCGTCGACAGTGCGGCCGAGTCGCCACTGAAGATCCACCTCGTGCAGGGCGTCTCGCGCGGCGAACGCATGGACTTCGTCGTGCAAAAGGCGACGGAGCTGGGCGTCGACCGAATTACCCCGGTGCTGACGGATCATGGCGTCGTCAGGCTCGATGCCGGGCGCGCGGAAAAGCGCCGCCTGCACTGGCAGCGGGTCGCGGCAAGCGCGTGCGAGCAATCGGGACGCGTGAACCCGCCGCAGGTCGACGCACCGCTGCCCCTGAACGACTGGTTCGGCACGGCGCGCGCCGCGGGCTCCACCGACCTGATCCTCGCGCCCGGGACGGGCCGATCGCTGGCGGATGCCGGGGCGCCGGCGGCCGGGCTCTGCCTGCTCATCGGGCCGGAAGGCGGTTTCAGCGAGCGCGAATACGACGATGCGCAGCTGGCGGGCTTCGACGCGGTGACGCTGGGCCCGCGCATCCTGCGCACCGAGACCGCGGCGGTCGCCGCGCTCGCCATCGTGCAGGGGCTCTGGGGGGACCTTTGAGCCCGCCCGGCGGGCGGCGTCAGGCCTGCAGCGATTCGCGCGCGAGCATGGCCTCCATGCGCTCGAGGTCGGGAATCAGCGGGAATTCGTTGATCATCTTGACGCGGCAAAGCACGGGGGCATCGCCCGGCCAGCCCTCGCTCGAATCGAACTGCAGCACGTCGCGATTCACCCGCACGAGCTGCGGGAAGCCCTGCGTGATCACACCGAAATAGCCGGTCTTGAGCTGGCCCGTGCTGGCCGTGAAGACCACGATTCGCGTGCGGCCGGTCGCGGCGGGAACGTCCTTGCCCATCGTGCCCTCGAACGACACCACGGGCAGGTCACGGCCGTTCCAGTTGACCGTGCCCAGCATCCAGTGGTGGGCGCCCGCTTCCTGCTTCGGGGCCGTGAATCGCACCACTTCCGCGACGCAGGCACGCGGCACGATCAGCCGCTCGCCGGCGAGTGGCACGAGCAGGCTGTACAGTTCGTCGGCCTGGGTATTCACGGTAGCTGGATCCCCCTGTCCTCGAGCTGCCGCTGGATGGCATCGAGCAGCTGGGCATCCTGGTACGGCTTGCCGAGGTAGTCGTTCACGCCGAGCTCGATGGCACGCGCGCGATGCTTGTCCCCGACCCGCGACGTAATCATGATGATGGGCACATCGGAGTAGCGCTCGTCGTTACGTACGTGCGATGCAAACTCGTAGCCGTCCATGCGCGGCATCTCGATGTCGAGGAGAATGACGTCCGGTTTCGTGTCCTGCATGACGCTGATCGCGTCCAGGCCGTCCTTCGCCGTCAGCACACGCATGCCGTGCCGCTGCAGGAACCGCTCCGTGACGCGGCGCACGGTGATCGAGTCGTCGACGACCAGCGCCGTCGGGCGCGCGTCCCCGGGGATGGGTGCCGCCTTCTTCAGCTCCACCACCGGCGCGCCGCCGCGGACCAGCGCGTTGATATCCAGGATCAGCACGATGCGGCCGTCGCCGAGGATCGTCGCGCCGGCAATGCCGCGGATACTGGCAAGCTGCGGGCCGACCGACTTCACCACGATCTCGCGGCTGGCGAGCATCTCGTCGGTGAGCAGCGCGGCGGAAAACTCGCCGGCGCGCACCAGGATGACGGGCACGAATGCCTCGTCCTTGGGCAGGACGGCGGCCTGGCCGCCGAGGTACATCCCGAGATGCCGGAAGCGGTAGGTCTCTTCCCCGTACTGGTAGCTCGGCTCGCTCTGGCTCAGCAGGTTCTCCAGTTCGCTCCTCGGGACGCGCGCGACGCCCTCCACGGAAGGCAGCGGCAAGGCATAGACCTCTTCGCCCGTACGCACGATCAGCGCCTGCGTGATCGCAAGGGTGAACGGCAGCCGCACCGTGAAATTGGTGCCCTGCCCGGTCACCGATGAAATGCGCAGCGACCCGCCGAGCTTCTTGACCTCGTTCGCCACGACGTCCATGCCGACGCCGCGGCCGGCGGCCTGCGTCAGTTTGCCGGCGGTCGAGAAGCCGGGCGTCAGGATGAGGCCCATGATCTCCTCGTCGGTGACCTTGCTGTTCGGCTGCAGCAGCTCGAGTTCGTAGGCCTTGCGGCGAATGGCCTCCACGTCGAGGCCGGCACCGTCGTCGGCGACGTCGATGACCATCTCGGCGCCTTCGCGGTGCAGGCGTATCGTGATCTGCCCGGTCGCCGGCTTGCCGTTACCCAGCCGAACGTCCGGTTCCTCGATGCCGTGCACGATCGCATTGCGCAGCATGTGCTCGAAGGGCGGCAGCATCTTCTCCAGGACCTGGCGGTCGAGCTCACCGGACGCGCCCTCGACCGACAGCTCGGCACGCTTGCCCGCCTCCTGGGCAACCTGCCGGACCAGCCGGGTCAGCCTCGGGACGTGGCGTTCGAAAGGCACCATGCGCGTGCGCATGAGCCCATCCTGCAGTTCGGCCGTCACGCGCGACTGCTGCACCAGCAGGCTCTCGGCCTCGGCCGTCACCGAGTGCAGCAGGTCCTTGATGCTCTCGAGGTCGTTGGCCGACTCGGCCAGTGCACGTGACAGCTGCTGGATGGTCGAATAGCGGTCCAGTTCCAGCGGATCGAAGTCCTTTGCGACCAGCGTGTCCTGGTGGCCGGCCATGATCTGCGCCTCGGTCTCGATCTCGAGCTTGCGCAACTGCTCGCGCAGCCGCGCCACGGTCTGTTCCAGCTCCACGACGTGAAACTCGAACGAGCTGACCTGCTGGTTGAGGCGCGAATGATAGATGCTGATCTCGCCCGCGGCATTGAGCAGGTCTTCGAGCAGTTCGGCGTCGATGCGCGCGAACTCCTTGGGCGACTCCGCTTTCCTGGCCGGCCGCAGGTCCGCCGCCGGGCGCGGCGCGCGCTTCGCGGCGGGCATTGCCACGGCCGCGGGTTCCGGCTCGGGCTCGGGCTCGGGCTCGGGCTCGGGTTGCTGTTCGATCTCCGGCGCCGGCTCGGCCTCGATGGCCGGCTCGGCCGCCGGTTCGGTTTCCGGCTCGGCCCCGGGTTCGACCTCCGGTTCCGTTTCGACCTCGATGTCCGCCGCGGCGCCGGCCTCGATTTGCGGCTCGCGCTCGCGTTCAGGCTCCGCCCATTCCGTGTCGTCCGCCGCACCGGCGCCGATCTCCGCCAGCTCGTCGACCAGCGGCGAGTCGACGATCACCATG
>DATIUU010000355.1:0-4690 GCA_035466635.1 Woeseiaceae bacterium | reverse complement strand
GTCGGCAACCCGACGGTGCTCGCCGGCGGCATTGCGGAGGCCCTGATCACCACCGCCGCCGGCCTGACCGTCGCGATCCCGGCGCTGATCGGCTACCGCTATTACCGCAACCGCGTCGAGGCGCTGGTCGTGACCATGGAGAAAGAGGCGATCAAGCTGGTCGAGGCACTGCACCGGCGCCAGCAGAAGGGCGGCGAATGAGGCTCAGCGTCCGGCCCAAGACCCAGCCCGAGGTGAACCTCACCTCGCTCATCGACGTCGTATTGCTGTTGCTGATCTTCTTCATGGTGTCCACGAGTTTCGTCAAGCAGTCGCAGATCCAGTTGCGCCTGCCCGAGGCGGACAGTCCCGCGATCGTGGAAGAGACGCCGGAGCAGATCGACATCATGATCACCGAGGTCGGAACCTACTTCCTGAACGGCCGTGAGCTCATCAATACGCGGCCCGAAACGATCCGCAATGCCCTGCAGAAGATATCCGGCGGCAACAACCAGCTGCCGCTCACGATCAGTGCCGATGCCAACGCGAAGCACCAGGATGTCGTCACGGCGATGGACGTGGCCGGCCGACTCGGCTTCACTCAGATCAACATCGCAACCGTGAACGACACGGCCGACGATTAGTCGGGAGATCACCCATCGCCGCAAGCCCGCCAGATGACCGTGACACCGCCGTAATCTACCGGCGGTTGTGGCGCTACGTTCTGCCGCACAAGGGGGTCGGCGTCGTGGCCGTGATCGGCATGGCCGCAACGGCGCTGATCGAGGCGAGCCTCGTCTACCTGCTCGAGCCGCTGATGGACGAGGCACTGGTCGCGAAGAACCTCGATACCGCGAAATGGCTGCCGATCGCGTTCATCGCGATCTTCATTGCCCGCGGCATCGCAGGTTACGCGACCGAGGCCTCGCTCGGCTGGATCGGCCGCAGCGTCATCAGTTCCCTGCGCCGGGAGGTCTTCAACAAGTTCCTCACGCTGCCGGCGAGATTCTTCGACGATCGATCGGCGGGGCCGCTGTTGTCGCGCATGACCTACAACGTCGAGATGGTTGCCGAGTCGGTGACCAGCGTCGTCACGATAGGCATTCGCGACGTGCTGACGGTGATCGCCGCGTTCGGCGTGATGCTCATCCAGAGTCCGCGGCTGACCGTCTTCGTCCTGCTCCTGTTCCCGGTGATTGCGGTGCTCATCAGGGTGCTCGGAATTGCGTTCCGGCGCTACAGCAACCGCATCCAGGACTCGGTGGGCGAAGTCACGCAGGTCACGGAAGAGATCGTGCGGGGCAACTGGGTGGTCAAGATGTTCGGCGGCTACGAGTACGAACGCAACCGCCTCGCCGACGTCGACGAAAGAAACCGCAGGCAGAACCTCAAACTGATCCGGGTCAGGTCGATGGGCGTCGCGGTCACGCAGACGATCTTCGGCTTCGGCGTCGCGCTGGTCATCTACATGGCGAGCCGGGAGTCACTGGAAGGCAACCTGACGGCCGGCCAGTTCATTTCTTTTTTCAGCGCGATGATGCTGATGTTGCAGCCGGTCCGCCGCATCACCAACGTAAACGCCACGTTGCAGCGCGGCGTCGCCGGCGCATACAGCCTGTTCACGATCATGGACGAGCCGGACGAAATCGACACGGGCACCGTCGAGAAGCACGACGTTCGCGGCGACATCGAATTTCGCAACGTCAGCTTCGGCTACGGGCCCGACGACGGCCCGGTCCTGCGCGATATTTCCGTGTCCGTCGGCGCGGGCCAGACGCTCGCCATCGTCGGCCATTCGGGCAGCGGCAAATCGACGCTCGTCAGCCTGCTGCCGCGTTTCTACGAAATAGGCGATGGCGACATCCTGCTCGACGGCATTTCGATCCGCGATTACAAGTTGTCCAACCTGCGCGACAACATGAGCCTCGTCAGCCAGGACGTCGTGCTGTTCGACGACACGATCGCGAACAACCTTGCCTACGGGGAACTTCGCGCGCATTCCCGCGAGGAATTGATGAAGGCCGCCGAGGCTGCGCACGTACTCGACTTCGCGAAAGAAATGCCGAAGGGCCTGGATACCCGGGTCGGCGATCGCGGCGCGCTGCTGTCGGGCGGCCAGAAGCAACGGGTCGCCATCGGTCGGGCATTGCTCAAGGATGCGCCCGTCCTTATCCTGGACGAGGCCACGTCGGCGCTGGATTCGAAATCGGAACGCCATATCCAGGAGGGGCTCGCCGAGCTCATGAAGGACCGGACGACCCTCGTCATCGCGCACCGGCTTTCCACGGTCGAGAGCGCGGATCGCATTATCGTGCTCGACGCCGGGAAGATCATCGAATCGGGAACGCATGCGGAGCTGCTCGCGGCCAACGGCCATTACGCCGCGTTGTACCGGATGCAATTCAGCGAACAATGAACCTGCTGCCGTGAAGGATGCCGTGCATTCCTGGTTGCATCGTGCCTGGTACGGCGGCCATGGCTGGTACCGCGTGCTGCTGCCGCTGTCGGGTCTCTACTGGCTGCTGTCGGCGCTGCGGCGTTTCCTGTACCGGGCCCGCCTGTTGCGAACGCGGCGGGCAAAGGTGCCGGTCGTCGTGATTGGCAATATCACCGCCGGCGGCACGGGCAAGACGCCGGTAACGGTGTGGCTCGCGATGGCGCTTGCGGAGCGCGGTTTCTCGCCGGGTATCGTGAGTCGCGGTTACGGCGGCAGCCAGTCGGGGGCGTCGATGCGCGTCGACGCCCGCAGCGACCCGGCCGTTGTCGGTGACGAACCCGTGCTCATCGCGATGCGTACCGGCCGCCCGGTCGTCGTCGACGCCGACCGGGTGCGCGGCGCGTCGATGCTCGTGCAGGACGGCGCCGACCTGGTCATCGCGGACGACGGCCTGCAGCACTACGCCCTGGCGCGGGACTACGAGATCTGTGTCGTCGACGGCGCCCGCGGTCTCGGCAATGGCATGTTGCTGCCGGCCGGACCGTTGCGCGAGCCGGTCAGCCGCATCGCGGAGGTGGACCAGGTGCTGGTCAACGGCCGGTTGCGCGAGCAGCACGGCGCGCTGCCGACGGGAATGCAGAATGCCATCGAGTTCCGTCTCGTCGCGAAGGACGCGCGCAGGCTGAACGGCTCGGTCACCCGGCCGGTCGATGGCTTCGCGGGCACGACGGTGCATGCCGTGGCGGCGATCGGCAATCCCGGCCGCTTCTTCGACATGTTGCGCGGGCACGGCATCCAGGTGATCGAGCACGCGTTTCCGGATCATGCGCCGCTGCGGCCGGGAGAACTCGACTTCGCCGACAACTTCGATATCCTGATGACGGAGAAAGACGCCGTGAAATTCCCGCGCCAGGTGGCGGACCGCTTCTGGTACGTGCCGGTGGATGTCCGCATCGATCCCGTCGTCGCCGCGCCGTGGCTGGAGCAGATTGAATCGCGCATGCGCAACGAGCAGTCACATCATGGTTGATTTCGTCGTCGTCATTCCGGCGCGCTACGCGTCGACGCGCCTGCCAGGCAAGCCGCTGCGCGAAATCAACGACAAACCCATGATCGAGCATGTCTACCGGCGTGGCCGCGAAAGCGGCGCGCGCGACGTCGTGATCGCGACCGACGATGATCGCATCGCCGCAGCGGCCGAGACGTTCGGCGCCAGGGTATGCATGACGGGCGACCAGCATCGCTCCGGCACCGAGCGTATCGCCGAAGTGGCCGACCTGATGGACTGGCACGACGAGACCATCGTCATCAACCTGCAAGGCGATGAGCCGGCGATGCCGCCCGGGCTGATCGGCCAGTGTGCGGCGCTCCTGGACGAGTCGTCTGCGGATCTCGCCACGCTGGCGTCGCCGCTCCGCTCCGACGAAGACTTCGGCAACCCGAACGTTGTCAAGGTCGTGCTCGACAACGACGGATTTGCCATCTACTTCAGCCGCGCGACGATACCGTATCCGCGCGATGCCTCGAGAATCGCGGAGGCGAGGGCGGCGGCGCTGCACCACCACGGCATTTACGCGTACCGCTGCGGCGTACTGCGCCGGCTGGTGGCCTCCGAACCGTCGCCGCTGGAAATCGCGGAACAACTCGAACAGCTGCGGGCGCTGTCGCTCGGGATGACGATCAGGGTCGGTATTCCCGGCGTGCGTCCGGGTACGGGTGTCGACACCGAGGACGATCTCGTTGTCGCCGCGCGCGAGCTGGCGGCGTGGCCATGAGTCGGTTCAGCACCGCCTGCCGGCGGGTTTATTACGGTCATTCGCCCGCGGCGATCCGCGCGCAGTACCTGTTCATTGCCCTGGACGTGGCCGTCATCAGTTATTTCGTGGTCACGACGTTTCTCGAGCCTTATAACTGGATCGCGGCGGTCGACATGGTCATCGGGGTGCTTTTCACCATCGATTTCGCCTGCCGGCTGGCAGCCGAAAGAGATCGTGGCGCGTTCCTGGTCAAGCCGATGACCATTATCGACCTTATCGTCATCGCGTCCCTGTTCATGCCGGCGTTGATCGGCAATTTCGCTTTCCTGCGTCTCGTTCGATCTCTGCGGCTGTTGCGCTCATACGCCCTGGCGCGGGAACTGCGCAAGCACTCCCGATTCTTCACGAAGAACGAAGACGTAATATTCAGTGCGCTGAATCTGCTCGTGTTCATCTTCGTCGTCACCGCAACCGTTTACCAGCTCCAGGTGCCGGTCAACGATTCGATCAACAACTA
>DATIUU010000354.1:0-3362 GCA_035466635.1 Woeseiaceae bacterium | reverse complement strand
CCTGGGTGCCCGGGAGGAACACGCGGCCGGACTCACGTCGGTAGCGGTCGAGCAACTCGTAGTTGTCGAGCGGGAACGAGGGGGCGACGGCTTCGGGGATCGCACTCATGGCGCAGGCGTAAATAGTTTCATCGGTAACATTATCGCAGAAAGCGGCTCCGACAAGTAGCCACAATACTCAAAAAGAAGGCGCACCAGCACCGAATTTTGCATTCCGTGACGCGGCCGGGCGGGGTCCCGGGGGCAGCGCGCGATGCGACTTCGGCGCCGCGTGCCCGCCAACCGGCCGTTTCAGGGCCGAAATAGGGTCAATACCCCATATTGTCCGCCGGGCGCCGATGCGACAGTTAAGACCGCCACGGCGGCACCGCCGCGACCGGCCACGGGGGCAATGGGGGCAAATCATGAACATGCCAGCAGGCAACAAAACACGCAGACCACGGCGGCGGCTCGCAGCCGCCGGCGTCCTGGGCGTCCTAGCAGCGAGCGCGTCGGCAAACGCGGAAATGCAGCACGAATTCCTGTTCTTTCCCAGCGTCGAAGGATTCGAGACGTTCTCGGAGTCGGATGCCGCGGTAGAGGACTCGTTCACGCGTGCCGCGCTCGACATGCTCTACAGTTTTTCGGGAGACCGGTTCCGCTTCCTCGGCGAGTTCCTGTGGTCGTCCGAAGAGGCGGAACTCGAAAGGCTGCAGGCGGGATTGCGCATCGGGGACGCTACCTTTGCCTGGGGCGGGCGGTTTCACGCACCCGCGAAGTTCTGGAACAGCGAATACCATCACGGCCAGTTCCTGCAGACCTCGATCACCCGCCCGGCGCTCGAGGAGTGGGAGGACGACGGCGGTTCGCAGCCGGCCCACGTCACGGGCCTGCTGCTGGAGACGGAGCAGCAGCGCGACGACGATGCCGCGCTGAGCTACGCGGCGTCGGTCGGCTTCGCGCCGGTTTTCGAGGACGGCGGCCTGGAAGCGCATGAAATTCTCGAGGGAACGTCGGGTCACGGCCTGTCCATGAACCTCAGGGCCGGCTACCGGCCGCAGTCCCTGGCTTCCACGCAGTTCGGAATCGTGGCGGCGTGGAACGAGATCAACGTCGAGTCGGGATCCATCCCCGAGCCGGACCAGCCACGCAGCATCGACCAGGCCAGCCTCGGAGTTTTCGGCGACTGGCACCGGAACGATCTCCGCCTGCTGGCGAGCCTCGTCTACTTCGACAACGAACTCGATTTCGCGGCCGGGAGCGTGGACGACACCTACGTGCTCGGCTACGCGCAGCTCGAGTACGAGGCGAATGACGTCGTCACCGTTTTCGGGCGGGTCGAAGGAGGCGCCGACCAGGACGATTCGATCTACCTCGACCTGTTCGAGACTTTCATCACCGAGCGCTACATGCTCGGCGCGCGCTGGGACGTCGCGCAATACCACAGCCTGACATTCGAAATCGCGGATACGACGTACGGAGCAGCCCCGGACGGATCGCAGGACTTCAACGAGTACCGCCTGCAGTGGAGCGCCGTGTTTCCGTGACCCGCCGCGCCGCACACTGGCTCATTGTCTGCAGCGCATGCCTCATCGCCGGAGCAGCGGAAACCGGCGCGTCGGTCGTGCTGGTGACGGCAGCGACCTGCCCGGTCGAGAGCATCAGCACGCTCGAGCTGCGCAAGGCGTACCTCGGCGTGGCGGTCAGTGTGGATGGCCACCGTGTCAGGCCGATACTCATGCGCGGCGACGACAGGCTCGAGCAGGTCTTCTACCAGTCCGTCGTTGCGATGTCGAAGAAGTCCTACGAGCGGCGCCGCCTGTCGCTGGCGCTGAAATACGGAACACCGCGGCTTGCCGAGCTCGAGGATGTCGCGGCGGTGTCGGAGGCGCTCAAGAGCGAGGAATGCGCAATCACGTACCTGTGGCGACGCGATGCGGAAACCATCCCGGGTATCAGGACGATAAAGTTGTTATGGCAAGATACCTGAATACCATCCCGGGGCGGCTCGTACTGATGCTGCTGCTGAGTCACGCGCTGCTGATGCCGCCGCTGTTCTACGTGATCAGCAGCACGGTGGAGCGCACGATGAAGGATCTCTTCATCGACAACGTGCGCAATATCGCCCAGATCTTCGCGGATCGCATCGAGACGCTCGAGCCGGGAGCGTCCGAGCAGAGCCTCGTCGAGTTCCTGGACAGCGCGATACTGAGCGGGCAGGGGCGTTACGCGGCGATCGACGCCGGCGGATGGACCGTCGCGAGTTCCCTGATGAGCGCCGCGGACGCGGGCGAGTTCCGCGAGGATTTCGCGTTCGGCGCGCACGGCGACGACGTCTACTACCTGTCGCTGCCTGTCACCGCGCTCGACGCAGCCGCGGTCCTCAAGCTGGGCTTCGACGAGTCCCCGATACACGAAGATGTCACGGCCATGCGGCGGACGCTGGTATCCGTGCTGATCGCCTACCTGCTGCTGACCCTGCTGGTTGCAGGACTCGTGAGCGTCACCGTTGTCAGTCCCTTGCGCTGGCTGCAGAAGGCCAGCCGGGCAATCAGTTCCGGGGACGTGGGCAGGGAACTCAAACCCGATAGCCGGCTGGCCGAGATCGCGGCCTTGTCGGACGACCTGGAGACGATGCGCCGCAACCTGGTCGGCATCAACGAGCGCCTCAAGAACGAAATCGCCGAGCGCGAGCAGGCCGAAGCCGAACGCCGCCACCTCGAAGACCAGGTTCACCACCACCAGCGGCTGCGGTCGCTGGGCACGCTGGCGGGCGGCGTCGCGCACGAATTCAACAACGTGCTCCAGCCGATGGTGCTGTACCTGGAACTCGCGCTCGAGGACATTGCGGTGGATTCGCCTACCGCCGAAAACCTGCAACGCGTGCAGGAACTCGCGAACCGGGCGAAGGGCCTGAGCCAGCAGATCCTCACGTTCAGCCGCCACGATTCCGCTCCCCGTTTCGTCGAGCAGCGCCTGGCGCCGGTTGCGGAAGAAGCGGTGACGATGATCCGGGCGCTGCTGCCGGCAACCGTGGACCTGCGCGCGGACATCGATACCGGCAGCAGTCCGGTCAACTGCGCGCCCGAGCAGATCCAGCAGGTCATCGTCAATCTCTGCAACAACGCGTACCAGGCCCTGTCGGAGGGCGGCGGCCACATCTCGGTCTCGCTGTACGAGGCAGCGGTATCGGAAGAGCTGGCGAACAGGTATCCGCATCTCGATGCGGCACGCTATGTCGTGCTCGAGGTCCGGGACACCGGCAGGGGCATGGATGCTGCAACACAGGAACGAATCTTCGAGCCTTTCTTCACCACGCAGGAGGTCGGGAAGGGCACTGGGCTGGGGTTGTCGGTCGTCCACGGGATCGTGGAACGGCACGG
>DATIUU010000353.1:0-1734 GCA_035466635.1 Woeseiaceae bacterium | reverse complement strand
CGGAGTCGAGGTGGAAGCCGAGGCCGAGGTCGAAGTTCGCGTAGTCCTGCTGCGTGATCGGGTCGACGAGGCCCGGGATCATGTCGCCGGGCAGGCCCTGCCGTTCGTAGCCGCCGGTGGACAGGAAATCCCGCTGGCCGCCTTCCTGCCCGATCAGCACGTTCGAACCGGCGATGTTGGCGCCGCCCGCGAGGTCGAAGCAGATGAACGGGATCTTGCCCGCACCGGCGGTGGCGATGCCGCAACTGGCGAGCTGGCTGTCCAGGTCGCCCGAGAGCGCCGCCTGCGCAAGCCGCGGGCTTGCCGCCATCGCGCTCAGAATGCCGCCGCCCACCGCGTAGGCCGCACCCGTCCGGAAGCCCTGCGCGACGAACTGCCGTCGCGTGACAGGACGCGGATGGTCTCCGTGCAGCTGCGGCGCGTCGAAGTTCCTTGAATTGCGTTTCCTGGCCATTGCTGTGTTCCTTGTCGGTCCTGTCTGTCGTTACTGGATGAGTGTGACGGCGTTGCCGAGCATCGCTGCGCAGACGCCCTTGCCGATCGAGCGGGTATCGCTGCCGCCGGCGATCAGCCGGTCGACCAGGTTGTCCGGGCGATCCAGCGACTCGCCTTCGGGGCTCACGGCGCCGGTCGGATCCTGGTAAGACGCGAGTTCCTCGTAGACCTCGGCCCGAACCGGCTGGCTGCCGATGTTGGTGCCCATGATGCGGTCGATGAGCGGGTTCACGAAGCTGTCGCGGTTGCTGCTGAACTCGCTGTTGTTGTTCCAGTTGAAGCCCGGGAACAGGGTGGCGAGATTCGGGCCCGGACTCGCGGCCGTGCCGATCATTGCGTCGCAGTACTGGATGGCCAGCTGCGCGATCGCGACCTGGTGCGACGACAGGAACGTGTTGAGGCTCTCCACCGCGGGCAGCGATTGCCTGAGCTCCTGGTAGGTCATGTCGACCGCCGGCGTCGTCGGGTCGACGAGCGTCACCTCGGAGTAGGTCGCGTTGATCTCGTCGAAGGTACGCAGCCCGACGTGCGGCGAGGGCGCGCGGTCGGTTTGCGTGAGGACCAGGGTCGGGTCGGCCGGGCGCACGAAGCTGTTGCCGGCCAGCACGTCGAAGGTCAGGAAGAACTCGTCGTCCTCCGGTCCCTTCTCGAGCGGCAGCACGGCACCCATCGACGACAGCGGCTGGCCGAGCTCCACGAACTCGGAGGCGCTGAGGTTGTCGTCCAGTGTCGCATAGGTCTGGCCGACCGGCGCCTCGGCACCGTTCATCGCGATACGCAGGCCGCGGATCGGAATGCCCTCCGGCGTCGAGCCGTCGAGCGTGATGAAGTGCGGCCGGTCGAACAGGTACGCGTAGGTGTCGTACTGCGCCACCTCGAACAGGATGAACGAGGACTCCGGCGCCGCACCGATGTTCGCCGAGATGTCGAACAGCAGGAAGAAGCGCTCGCCGACGCCGGCATCGAAGTTCTGCGTCACCTGTTCCTGCGTCATCGCACGGCGGTGGATGGCGGCCAGGCGAATGGTGCCCTGCCACAGCCCGTCGCCCGATGCCTCGTTGCCGAGGAACCGCGCAAAAGTGTCCTGCCAGTCGATCGGCGTGCCGCCCGGTACCGGGTCGGTCTGCGTGACCAGGCTGCCGTTCACGTAGATGCGGCGGCCGTTGATCGGATCGTAGGTCGCCACCACGTGCTGCAGCGTTGCCTGCAGGACTTCGTCCGCGGACGGTGTCGACAGGG
>DATIUU010000352.1:0-3834 GCA_035466635.1 Woeseiaceae bacterium | reverse complement strand
CGATCGGTGTGGCAACGACGAACAGTGTGCCGCTCATGGCGCGCTCGATTCCGGCCCTTATCAGAAGTGCACGAACAATGAATTTTCAAGGACATCCTGCCCGGCAATGGAACCGCAAAGCAAGCACCGCCGCCGTGCTCTTGCTGTCGCTGGTCATCGCCGCCTGCGGCACGACCGGCGGCGGCGGGTTCGGCGGTGCTGCCGAGGCCCGCGCCGCACGCCTCGCGCAGGCCGGCGAGTTCCAGGAAGCGGCCGGCGCCTACATCGGCCTCGCCGCCGCAGCGAGCGGCAGCGAGCGTGACCGGCTCACCCTGCTGGCCGTGGACAACTGGCTGGATGCGGGCGACGAGGTGCGCGCGCAAAACGCGTTCCGCGGCATCGCCGAGCCGCCGGGCGGTGAATTGCTGTTGCGCTGGAACGCCACCCGGGCCGCGATGCTGCTCTACGACGGCGAGGCAGCGCCCGCAAGAGACCTGCTCGAATCGCTCAGCCGCCAGTCGTTGCCGCCCGATGTGCGCCTGCGGGTGGAAGCGTTGCGTGCGGACGCGTGGTTCCAGCTGCAGGATCCGGCCCGCGGGGTCGAGTTGCTCATGCAGCGCGAGAGCTGGCTCGACGACCGCCAGAGCATCGAGCGCAATCGCGACAGGCTCTGGCAGGGCCTGCTCGTCAGCGATCCGCTGGTGCTGCGCGGCGCGGCCGAAATGGCCACCGACCCGACATTACGCGGCTGGCTGACGCTCGGGGCGCTCGCGACGGCGACCGGGCAGCAGGGCATCGGCTGGAGCAACGGCGTCGTGCGCTGGCGCGAACGCAATGCCGGGCACCCCGCGATGAGCGTGGTCGACGATCTCGACATGTCCGCGGACCAGTTGCTCGCCTACCCGCGCCGCATCGCGCTGCTGCTGCCGTTGAGCGGCCGTACGGCGAGTGCCGGAAAGGCCGTGCAGAACGGTTTTCTCGGTGCCTATTTCGCCAGCGCCGGCGGCCTGGACGACCGCCAGTCCATCCGCGTCTACGACGTGGAAGCCGAAGGCGGACCGAGCGCGGCCTATGCCTCGGCCGTCGAAGACGGCGCCGAGTTCGTCGTGGGGCCGCTGTTGCGCGACCACGTGACCGAACTGGCGAACGACATCCTCGTGCCCGTGCCCGTTCTTACCCTGAATTACCTGCCGGACGAGTCGCTGCCGCCGCCCGGTCTGTTCCAGTTCGCCCTCGCGCCCGAGGACGAGGCCGTTTCCGCCGCCACTCGGGCACTCGAGGACGGGCATCGCACGGCGGTCGCCCTGGTCCCGAACAACAACTGGGGGCGCCGGCTGCTGACCGCGTTTGCAACGGAGTTCGAAGCACGCGGCGGGACCCTGCTGGATTACCGCAGCTTCACCGCGGAAAGCCCGGATTACTCGCGCACGATCGAGGAACTCATGGGGCTCGCCGGCAGCGTGAGCCGCTACCAGCGCATGCGCGCCAACATCGGTACGCCACTGCAGTTCGATCCGCGTCGCCGCCAGGACGTCGACTTCATATTCCTCGCGGCGGACGGCGCAGCGGGCCGGCTGCTGAAGTCGCAGCTCAAGTTTCATTACTCCGGCGACCTGCCGGTGTACTCGACGTCCTCGATCTACGCGATGGACGGGCGCTCGAACTCGGACCTGAACGGCATCCGTTTCGCGGACACGCCATGGATCATCGCGCCACAGAGCTGGATCCGCTACCTGCCGGACGCGTACCGGGAATACTGGCCGGAAGAACGCCGCCTGGGCCGGCTGCATGCGATGGGCTATGACGCCTACCACCTCGTCGCGCCGCTGTTTGCCGCGCGCAACGGCAGCATGCAGGAGATCGACGGCGCAACCGGCATCCTCTTCCTCGACGGCAGCGGCCGCGTCCATCGCCGGCTTGCGTGGGCAGAGTTCCGCGGCGGCGTGCCGGTGCCGGTACCGCCGCCTGGTGGTGCGGGCAGCATCCCGGACAGGGTCGGCGAAGACGGCAGCCTGGTGGTGCCCGACACCACCGAAGACGGCGACGCGTGGTACGAAGAGACACGAGAACTGTAGGCAACGAAGCCGAGCAATTCGTGTGTCGATACCTGCAGGACAGGGGGCTTGCGCCGGTCGAACGTAATTTCCGCTGCAGGCACGGCGAAATCGACCTCGTCATGCTGGACCACGACTGCCTCGTCTTCGTCGAAGTCCGTTATCGCTCGAGCGGCGCTCTCGCGAGCGCTGCCGCGACCGTCGACCGCCGCAAACAGGACAAGCTGCTCAGGACGGCCGAGATGTTCCTGGCAACGCGCCCCCGTTTTTCGACCCACGCCGCGAGATTCGATGTGGTCGGCGTCGACGGCCGCGGCAAGGGGGGGCGGACCGTCGAGTGGATACGTGACGCTTTCGGCCCCTGACCGGACGCGTGCGCCGGCGGCTGCTAGAATCCGCACATCGTCGATCACGAGTAGACAACCATGGATACAGTAACGCGCGTTCGCGAACACTTCGCGGAGAGCATTGCCACCAAGCAGAGTGCCGTGGAAGCGCTCAGCGAAAGCATCGCCGCAGCCGGCGAACTGATGGCGCAGGCATTGCTGAAGGACGGCAAGATACTGAGCTGCGGCAACGGCGGGTCCGCTGCCGACGCACAGCACTTTTCGTCGGAACTCCTGAATCGCTTCGAAATGGAGCGCCCGGGCCTGCCGGCGATGGCGCTCACCACGGATGCATCGACCGTTACGTCGATCAGCAACGACTACTCGTACGAAGAGATCTTCAGCAAACAGGTACGCGCCCTGGGCAAACCGCAGGACGTCCTGCTGGGCATCTCGACATCCGGGAATTCGGAGAATGTCTGCCGTGCGATTGCCGCGGCACACGAGCGCGGCATGAGCGTCGTGGCGTTATCGGGCCGCGATGGCGGCCGCATGGCAGGCATGTTCACGGGCGACGACGTCGAGATTCGCGTACCGGCGACGCGCACGGCGCGCATACAGGAAGTCCACCTGCTGGTGATTCACTGCCTTTGCGACCTGATCGACACGACGCTGCTCGGCGACGCCTGAACGGGGTTACTTGACCACCCTCAGGTGCGGCCGCGACCGCGCCTCTTCGACGTCGCCCTGGTCGTGCGCCGGTCCCGACGCACCGGTGTCGTGGGAGAAGATCATGCCCTGCCCGGTTTCCCGCGCGTAGATACCGAGCACCGAACTCGTCGGCACCCAGACATCGAAGGGCACGCCTCCGAAGCGCGCACGGAAACTCACCGCGTCGTTGACGAGCTTCAGGTTGTGCGCAGCGGATTCGCTGATGTTCAAAATAATCTTGCCGTCCTTGACGTGCTCGGCCGGCACACAGACCCCATCGACAGAGGCATCGACGACGATATGGGGCGTATGGCCGTTGTCGGCCATCCATTCGTGCATCGCTCTGATCAGGTAGGGTCTTTTTGATCGACTTGGATTTGCCACTTTCCCGCAAGCCTGTTTGTTCTGTCCCTGGCGCAAAGCTTACCACCGATTTGGCGCGCGTTCGAAAACATAACATAAGCCGCCATCCAGGCCGGCGAACGTCAAAATATGGTTAAAGTGAGTTAATCGCGCCAAGACATAAATCGGCGCTTCGCGACAGCACCGGCACTTCCGCGCGGTTCGGGTGCTTGCTGCCGAGACCTGAAGCGAGCCGCAGGCGAGCAGTCCGGCAGCAAACACCCGAACCGCGCGGAAATGCCGGTGCTGTCGCGAAGCGCCGATTTATGTCTTGGCGCGATTAACTCACTTTAACCATATTTTGACGTTCGCCGGCCTGGATGGCGGCTTATGTTATGTTTTCGAACGCGCGCCAAATCGGT
>DATIUU010000351.1:0-3825 GCA_035466635.1 Woeseiaceae bacterium | reverse complement strand
AGTTAGGCGCGACGGGCGAGTTCGCGGGCGCGAAGCTCACGGGCGGCCTTGGGTACTACTCCATCGAGACGCAGGGCAACAGCACGACCTTCGGCGATCCTTCCGACCCGGGCGACTACTTCGGCAATACCGCGGTGCAGGCCGACGGCCAGCCCTGCGGCAGCGTCGCCGGAGAGACCTGCTTCTATCGCTACGATTACCTGCTGACGCAGGTCTTCGCGGAGGCGGCATTCGATGTCGGCGGCTGGCCGACCACCGTGTTTTTCGACTACGTGAACAACACCGACGCGGCCGACAACGATACCGGGTGGACCCTTGGCGGCAGCCTGGGCGCGGCGAAGGACAGGGGCCAGTTCCGGTTCACCTATTACTACGCTGAAAAGGAGGCGGATGCGCTGCTCGGCCTGCTGACCGACTCGGACTTCGCGGGCGGCGGCACCGACAACCGCGGCCATTTCTTCCAGCTGGACTACGGCGTAAGCAAGAACTGGACCATCGGTGCACAGTACTTTATTAACGAAACCGACATCGTTTCCGGCGCAAAGCGTGACTACAATCGGCTGATGCTCGACGCGCAATGGAAATGGAAATGATGCTGCTACAATAGTGTCGAACAGGACCTTGACGTACCGTTCAACTTAGAGTGACATTGAGTTCGCTCCGGCAAGCGTGGGATTCTCATGGAAGCTTCCAAATTTACCGACCACATATCGCGGCGTTTCAACAAGGACATCGAGGACCTGCGCAACACCGTCCTCGGCATGGGTGGCCTGGTGGAGACCCAGCTGTCGCGCGCGATCGCGGCGATCGTCAGCGGCGATAGCGAGCTCGGACTGCAGGTCGCACGGGACGACTACCAGGTGAACAACCTGGAGGTCGATATCGACGAGGAGTGCAGCCGGATCCTCGCGACACGCGCGCCTGCGGCAGGCGATCTGCGCCTCATCGTCGCGATCATCAAGACGATCACCGACCTCGAACGCATCGGCGACGAAGCGGAGAAGATCGGGTTTCTGGCGTCCAAGCTCGCGGGCATGGATCGTCCGCCGGATTCCTACCGGGAACTGAAAAACCTGGGAAGCCACGTGTCCCACATGTTGCGGGATGCCATGAACGCGTTTGCGCGTCTCGACGTTGCCGAAGCGCTGGAGGTGGTCAGGGAGGACGAACTCGTCGACGACGAATACGACGCCATCACCCGGCAATGCATTACGTTCATGATGGAAGACCCGCGCAGCATCAAGCGTGTCATGAACGTGACCTGGGCCGCCCGCTCGCTCGAACGGATCGGCGATCACGCGAAGAACATCTGCGAATACGTCATCTACATGGTGGAAGGCAGGGATATCCGCCATACCGATATCGCCGAAGAAGACGCCGGCGAGGAGTAAGCGCACGTGACTCTGGACAGGTTGCCGTCGCGGCGGGTCGTCAATTTTGCGGCATTCGCGGTCTGCTGCGGGCTGATGGGCTTCGCGCTGTTCGCCCAGCACGTGCTGCTGCTGGACCCGTGCCCGCTGTGCGTCTTCCAGCGTGTCGCGGTCATCTCGATGGGCTTGATCTTCCTGGTCGCGGCGCTGCACGATCCCGCCGGCGCGGGGCGTATCGTCTACGGCCTGTTGCTCGGTCTCGCCGCTATCGGGGGTGCTTCAGTGGCCGGGCGGCACGCCTGGCTGCAGCAGCTGCCCCCCGACCAGGTACCGTCCTGTGGGCCGGGCCTCGACTACATGCTCGATACGCTGCCGTTCACCGAGGTGCTCGGCAAGGTATTCAGGGGCTCCGGGGAATGTGCCGAAATCGTGTGGCAATTCCTCGGCCTGTCGATGCCCGGCTGGGTGCTGGTCTGGGTGACCGTGTTGGGCGTCACCGGTATCTTGAACAACGTCAGGCGCGCTTAGCGAGCAGCAGCTCCAGGATGCGCCGGTACATCGATGCCAGCGCGCCGACGTCCTGCATACGCACGTGCTCGTCGATCTTGTGTATCGATGCACTGATCGGCCCGAGTTCGACGACGTCCGCGCCCGCGGGTGAAATGAAACGTCCGTCCGAGGTGCCGCCGCCGGTCGAGAGTTCCGGCGCACGGCCGGTATGTTCCTCGACCGCCTGGCTGACGGCATCGATGAGGCGCCCGGGCTGCGTGAGGAACGGTTCGCCGGACAGGTGCCAGCGTAGCTCGTAGTCGATATCGTGCGCGTCGATGATGGCCTGGACGCGCTCCTTCAGCCGGTGATGATCCCACTCGGTCGAATAGCGGAAGTTGAACCGCGCGGACAGCTGCGCGGGCGTAACGTTGGGGGCGCCCACGCCGCTCTGGATGTTGACGACCTGGAAGCTCGTCGGCGGAAAAAACTCGTTGCCCTCGTCCCAGACGATGCCGTGCAGCTCCGCCAGCACGGGTGCGAAGCGGCGGATGGGGTTGTCGGCAAGATGCGGATACGCGACGTGCCCCTGCACCCCGCGCACCTCGAGCATGCCGCTCAGGGACCCGCGCCGGCCGATGCGCACGACGTCCCCCAGCGCCGTATGGCTCGACGGTTCGCCGATGACGCACCAGTCGATCGTTTCGCCGCGTCGCGTGAGTGTCTCCATCACCTTCAGGGTGCCGTCGCGCGCACGGCCTTCCTCGTCGCTGGTGACCAGGAAGGCGATGCTGCCCGCGTGGTCCGGGTGTTCGTCGAGAAACTTCTCGACGGCGACGACCATCGCCGACAGGCCGCTCTTCATGTCGGCCGAGCCCCTGCCGTAGATGTTCTCGCCGCGGATGTCGGGTTCGAAGGGATCGGACTGCCACTCGCTGTCGTCGCCCGGCGGCACGACATCCGTGTGCCCGGCAAAACACAACACCGGCGAGCCCGCACCGCGCCGCGCCCACAGGTTGGTGACGTCGCCGAAGACCATGGTCTCGCAAGCGAAGCCCAGTGGCGCGAGCCGTGCCGCGATGAGGTCCTGGCACCCGGCGTCGTCGGGCGTCACGGAGCGGCGCCGGATGAGGTCGAACAGCAGGCTCAGTGCGGGATCTTGCAAGCGCGTTGCTCCCGGGCCTTGACAGTGAATTTAAGAGTCGAGTCCATCAACTTGATATTAAAAGAGAAACCGAAAATTTCGTGCGCTTATTGTAGTCGCTCTTCAGGGTCGTTCTGCAACAATTCGGTAACAATTCGCCGCTAAGCTGTGCGCCACAAAGCCCAAGGAACCCGGAGGATTGATTGTGGCAAAGAGAAGCACAGCAAAGGTGGTGCTGGCAAGCGTACTGATTTCGGCGGGCATCGGCGGCACCGCCGTTGCCCAGTCCGGGCGCGACTTCGTTTACGTCGTCGGCTCGTCGACCGTTTATCCCTTCTCGACCGTGGTCGCAGAGCGGTTCGGACGCAGCACGGAATTCAAGACACCGAAGATCGAGTCGACGGGTTCCGGCGGCGGGCTGAAGTTGTTCTGCGACGGCGTCGGCGTGGATTATCCCGACGTCGCCAATTCCTCGCGTGCGATCAAGCAGTCGGAAGTCGACACCTGCGCGGCGAACGGCGTTACCGGGATCATCGAGGTCAAGATCGGTTACGACGGGATCGTCATTGCCAACGCGATCGACGCGACTGCCGTGTCGCTGTCCCGCGCCGATATCTTCCGCGCACTCGCAAAACAGGTTCCGGGCGAGAAAGAAGGCGAACTCATCGACAATCCCTACAAGACCTGGGCCGACGTAAACCCGGAGCTGCCGGCAACCCGCATCGAGGTACTGGGTCCGCCGCCCACCTCCGGGACGCGTGATGCCTTCGTCGAACTGGCGATGGAGGGCGGCTGCAAGACCGTGCCCTGGATCAAGGCGCT
>DATIUU010000350.1:0-4204 GCA_035466635.1 Woeseiaceae bacterium | reverse complement strand
GTAGGAGCGGGCCTCGGCCCGCGATCGATGCCTTGCAGTAATCGCGGGCCCAGGCCCGCTCCTACAGCACGATCGAGGTCTGTGGGGAATTCGCGGGCCGAGGCCCGCTCCTACAGGTCGCCGAACACTTCCCTAATCCGGATCGCGGGGCACGATCCAGCGCACCGGTTCCGTGAAGCGGTCTTCCACGAGGTCCACCGGCACGATGTGCACGCCGATCGAGCCGATCCGGCGGTCTTCGCCGTAGCTGATCGCCGGCGCGAGGCCCGGGTGGAAGCCGTCGAGGCCTTCGAGGGCCGTGACGATCCCCTGGCGGCTGAGGCGCCGTCCGGCGCGCTCCAGCGCTTCGACCAGCACCTTCGCGGCGATGTAGGCGTTCACCTGCGCGATGCTGTAGCTGTAGTCGAAGCGGTATTTCTCGTGGAGCCTCTCGAATTCCTCGGCGCCTTCCGGGCTGTAGTCGGTCGGCAGGGACGGGTAGGCCAGCAGTACGCGGCCGCTGAAGCTGTCGGGCAGGTCGAAGATGTTGCGCTCGGACAGCAGCGCCGGCGACAGCACCAGCGGCTTCCAGTCGGCGTCCTGCGCGTACCGCGTGAACTGCGCGAGTTCGGCGGAATTGCCGAGAAACAGCACCACGCCCGTGTCGTTCTCGCTAAGGCTGACGGCCGTCGATTTGGCCTGGAACTCGTTGAGTTCAAAGATTTCCTCGTCCACCGACTCGAAGCCGAGCGCCTCCGCCTGGCGTGCGGCGGCGGCGGCAAGGCCGTCGAAGAACCGGACGTGCGGGTAAACGATCGTGAGACGGGTTTCGGCAGGCCTCACCTTCGCGGTGGCGGCCTCGACCAGCGCTCGCGCCTGCAACTCGAGCCCGGCCAACAGGTAGAACGTGAAGCGATTGTCCTCGCTTTCCGCGTCGCCTTCGCGGTCGCCGTCGGGCTGCAGGACGGTGTAGGGTCCGATGACGGGCAGGCGCTTCTCGGCGGCGAGCTGTTCGACTTCCTCGTCGTAGTTCGGCACGTAGGGGCTCACCAGCGCGGCGACGGGCTGCTTGTTGACCAGGTCCCGGGCCGCCCAGATCTGCGGGTTGTCGTTTTCTCCCCAGCCGCCGACGGCGAGCTCCAGTTTGCGCTGGTTGACGCCGCCGTTCGCGTTGACCTCTGCGAACACGGCCTCGATGGTCTGGCGGATCGCCGCGCCGAGGCCGGCGTGCTGTCCTTCCGTCGGCAGGACGGTTCCGACCCGTACCGTGGTGCCGCTGATCGCCGGATCCGACTGGGAATCCATCACCTTCAGGTACGCGACCAGGTCCTCGACGTCCTCTTTCGCCATGTCGTAGCGGGGCATGGATTTGTCCATGTCGTTGCCGTCCGGATCCTTGCCGAGGACGATGGCGCGGGCCAGCGACAGGTCGTCGAACGGCGCGTGGCTGCGCACGGAGTGCGTGTGTGGGCCGGAAGATACCAGCGCGTACCAGTTGACGTTCAGCGGCGCGACGCCGACATAGTCTTCCGCGCCGCGGCCGTCGGCGCCATGGCAGTTGATGCAGGGCAGTATGTGGCCGGGCGTCGGCTCGCCGCCCTGGATGCTGGCCATGATCACGCGGCGGCTGCGCGAGCGGCCCGTTTCGTAGATGTACTTGCCGCGTTCCTCGGCTTCGGTGAGGTCGGCGGCAAAGAGCGACGGGCCAGGTGCAACCAGCAGCATGCCCGCCAGCGCGAGCATGCTCACCAAAGGTGCCGCGGCTGCCTGTCGAGTTGTTCTTATAGCGGCTACGGCCCCGTTGCGGAGGTCACGGTGCCTCATCTTCCTCGACAAGCAGCCGCAGTCGTGCGACGACCCCGTTGGGCGGAACGTTGGGTTCTATCTTGGTCCAGTGCGCGTTCGGCACGTTTGCCGCGAGCAGGGTCGTGGTATGCATTTCCGGGTCGTCGGTGTACGTGCCGAGCCGCTTGGTGACGAAGTTGACGTCGTCCGGCCGGCCGGTGAGCCACAGCCAGCCGCCGTTGTCGGCTTCGTGCTTCTGCGCGAACTCCTTCATCGCCGCGGGCGTATCGCGCAGCGGGTCGATGCTGATCGAGACGAACTGGATCGCGCGGCGCTCGTCTTCGCGCAGCATGTCGCGGATCATCGTCAGGTTGCGCGTCATCAGCGGGCAGGCCGACTGGCAGTTCGTGAAGATGAAGCTGATCACGACGATATTGTCCTTCAGGACCTCGTCGTAAAACTTCAGCGAACGGCCGTCCTGGTCGACCAGTTCGACGTTGGAGAAATAATCGCGCGCCTTCGCTTCCGCAGCGGCTTTATCGGCCGGGGCGTTGCCGGCGGCAACGGGCGCGGACGCAATGATGAACATCGCTGCCAAGGCAGCGGACCTGGCGAGCAGGTTGGGGGTTTTCCTAAACACGCGGCGGCCTCGCGGATTCGTGAGTTGATAGGCCAAGTCTAACGATCGCGGCGAGGAACGCTACTCGCAGGGCGAACAGTTCGGACTGTCCGATCGGACAGGTCGGTCCTGCGCGGGATGCCAAGGGCGCTAGGTGCCGCGCGGATCGAGCGACAGTTCGGCCGTCTGCCCGTCGCTGCGGCTGAACCGTGCCGAGGTCGAGGTAACCGAATCCAGCGTCCAGCCGTCGTGCGATTCACCTTCCGTGAGCTGCATGAGGCTCTTGCCGTTCAGGTTAAGTAACACGGCCACGCGCGCTCCGCCCGCAATCGCGATGCCCTCGAGCTTGAGCCTGAGCGGCGTCATGGGTGGCGGCGGCGCCTCTTGCACTTCCGGTTCCGGCATGCGCCGGTCCGGGAAAAACAGCGGCCGTTCCATCATGTCGACGAGCTGGGCCATCGGCGGCGCCGCGATCCCGGTATCGCCGAATTCCGGTAGTGCCGCCTGGTCGTCGTCCGTCGTCGCTGCATTGGCTGCGCCGGGCTGCGCCGGGAGCAGGAGCTGCGCTGAAACGACGAGGCCCATGAGCAGGTTCGCCGCTATCAGCAGCTGCGTCGGGCGGCCGAGTGTGAATCCCTTGATCATGACGCCTCCGGCATGTAGGCGACGAGTTCGAACTCGGCATCCATCGGGGGGATGATGTTTTGCTGGCGGGCACGACCGGTCATGTTGTCGCGCAGCGCGAGGTCGTCGACGAACATGTGAACGTCGTCGGTCTCGATGGCGTAGAGCGACTGCAGGATCGCCGGCAGCGTGCCGCGCAGGCGAACCTTGAGCGCAACGCGCAGGAAGCCCTGTTCCTCGGAGACGGGCATGAGCTGCGTGCTGAGTATCTGGGCCTCGTTCCTGGCGGTGATCGCCTTCACGAGACGCTGCAGCTCGGCACCGGCGACGGCGCCGGTCTCGCTGCGCAGGTGATTGCCGGCCGATCGCTGCTTCTGCAGCAGCGCCTGGTATTGCGGCAGCAGTTCCTGGTCGCGGGCGGCGATCCGCTCGTAACGCTGCAGGCGCTCGTGGGCGTCGTCCAGCGCCGCCTGGCGCGAGGCATTGGCCAGCCAGACCGGCCCGGCCGTGATCGTCAGCAGCCCGATGACCGCAGCGGCGAGGATGCCGATGGCGAGTCGCCGGCTTTGCTGCTTGTCCATTTTCCCGGTCATTGCGGCTGCTCCTCGAGGTCTGCGCGTTTCCTTGCGACGCTCGCGACGATGTGAACGCGGTCATTGTCGGTCCCCGCGATCTGGACCACGGGTGATGCGAACCTGACGTTCTCGAACCACGGAGACGATTCGATAATCCGGATCAGTGACGCAGACGCCGACGACTGCCCCTGTATCTGCAGTTCGTCGCCCGACAGGTCGAGCCGGGCGATCCAGGTGTGATCCGGCAGGATGCGGCTGACCTCGTCGACGAGTTCGACGATCATTACGTCGGCGGCCTTTTTGTCGACGAGGAATTGCGACGCGGCCGCCATCTTCTCCAGATCCCGGCGCAGCTCCGCGCCTTCGCGCGCTGCGGCGGCGGCGGCCTGGACCTGTGCCTCGAGCGCCTCGAGCGCACGGTTCTTGTGCACGAGCGGGACCGTGATCGCGGCGACGACGAGGACGGCCAGCAGGGCGGTCAGCCCGAGATTGAGGTTCTTGACCTCGAGGCGCCGGGCGCGGCGCTTCTCCTGGGGCAACAGGTTGACGGGCTGCAGGTTCGCGTTGTCGCGCCGGCGGCAGGTGACGATATCGGTCTTCATGCCGAGGTTCGAGGTCCCGT
>DATIUU010000349.1:0-1786 GCA_035466635.1 Woeseiaceae bacterium | reverse complement strand
ATTCATCTCGAACGTTTCATTTCTCGTCCATTTTGACAGGGCGGTGGTAGTGCGACGATAACAACAGGCTGTCGATACGGCAGGAGACGCCGCGCCACGAAGGCGCGCGGTGACAAAGAGCGAATATCTTGGATAGCGCCGAACGCTGGCTGGATAAGACCCTGGGGTACAGATTCAATGACGTGCGCCTGCTGCAGCAGGCGCTGACGCACAGGAGTGCGCCCGGCAACAGCAACGAACGCCTGGAGTTTCTCGGCGACGCGGTCCTGGACATCGTCGTTTCCGAAGTGCTGTATCACTCGCTGCCCGACGCACCCGAGGGCGACCTGAGCCGCCTGCGCGCATCGCTGGTGCGGGACACGTCGCTCGCCGGGATCGCCGCCGATCTCGGGATGGGCGAGCAGCTGATCCTCGGCAGCGGCGAGCGCAAGACGGGCGGGCACAGGCGCCAGTCGATCCTGGCCGACGCGCTGGAGGCGTTGTTCGGCGCCGTCTACCTGGACAGCGGTTTCGCTGCGGCGGCCGAGCTCATTCGCCGTGTGTTCGGCGACAAACTCGATGATCTCCCGCACGCCGGCGATCTGCGCGACCCCAAGACGCGGCTGCAGGAATGGCTGCAGGCGCGCGGCGAGACGCCGCCCGACTACGAACTCGTCAATGTGACCGGGAAGGCGCACCAGCAGCACTTCGAAGTGCGCTGCACGGTGCCGGGCCGCGAGCCGGCAGCGGGCGAGGGCCGCTCGCGGCGCAGCGCCGAGCAGAAGGCCGCCCGTCGCATGCTGGCCGCGCTGACGGCGGAGCAGGGCGATGGCTGAGAACGCATTTCGCTGCGGATTCGTCGCGGTGGTGGGCCGGCCCAACGTCGGCAAGTCGACGCTCATCAACGCAATGATGGGCAGGAAGGTCAGCATCGTGACCGCGAAGCCGCAGACGACGCGGCACCGGATACTCGCCGTCCGCACCGGCGCGCACGAGCAGATCGTTTTCGTCGATACGCCGGGGCTGCACCGCAACGCCGGGCGCGCGATGAACCGGCTGATGAACAAGACGGCCGTCAGCGCCCTTGCCGATGCCGATCTCGCGCTGTTCGTCATCGAGGCGACGCGCTGGACCGAGGAAGACGATGACGTTCTGCAGCGTATCAAGGCGTCGAAGGTCCCGTGTATCGCGCTCCTCAACAAGACCGATACGGTGCATCCGAAGGCACGGCTGCTGCAAGCGATCGATGCCGTGTCGAAACGCCACGAGTTCGTCGAGATCATCCCGGTCTCGGCACGTAAGCGCGACAACCTCGAAATCCTCGCCGGCAGCATTCGCCGCTGCCTGCCCGAGTCGCCGCCGCTGTTCCCGGCCGAGATGCAGACGGATCGCAGCCCGGAATTCCACGCGGCCGAGGTCATTCGCGAGCGCCTGACGATCCACCTGCGCGACGAATTGCCCTACGGCCTCACGGTGCAGGTCGAGCAGTACGCGCGGGATAGCGACCGCGTGACGATTCACGCGGTCATCTGGGTCGAGCGCGACAGCCAGAAGGGCATCGTCGTCGGCAAGGGCGGCCAGATGCTCAAGAAGGTCGGCCAGGAGGCGCGCATGGCACTCGCCAGGCAGCTCGGGCAGCCGGTACATCTCGAATGTTGGGTCAAGGTCAAAGACAACTGGGCGGACAGCGAACAGGATCTTCAGAACCTCGGCTACGACCCGCCGTGACGCGATGACGGCCGCGCGTCGAGTCCAGCAGCAGCCGGCCTACGTGCTGCACCACCGGCCCTTCCGCGATACCAGTCAG
>DATIUU010000348.1:0-5247 GCA_035466635.1 Woeseiaceae bacterium | reverse complement strand
ACTCGACCCTCGTCCTCGGCAAGGCGAAGGAAGAGCAGCTGATGCGCGACGCGATCGTCGACGACCTGGTGCGCATCATCCTGAAGCAGATATCCGCGATCTGATTGCCAGCCGTGCACGTCACGACCCCTGTGCTGCGCGTTGCCGACGTCCGGTTCCGCAAGCTGACCGAACTGCTCGGCCGTTTCGGCCTGTCGCTCGAGCTGCTCGACGACGGCGCACCGATCACCGGCAGCTACTGGGGCGAACCGGAAGCCGGCGTCGTGGGGCGCCGCGTCTACGTCCGCCTCGACACACCCGTGCACTCGCTGCTGCACGAGACCTGTCACGTCATCTGCATGGACGGGGACAGGCGCGCGGGTCTCGTGCGTGATGCGGGCGGCGACGATATCGAGGAGGCGGCGGTCTGCTACCTGCAGGTCGTGCTCGCGGATTACCTGCCCGGGGTGGGCCGCGACCGGCTCATGCAGGACATGGACAGCTGGGGTTACAGTTTCCGGCTCGGCAGCAGCCGCGCCTGGTTCGAATCCGACGCCGGCGATGCGCGGGACTGGCTGCTCGAAAGGGGCTTGCTGGGCGCGGCTGGCAGGCCCTTGTTCGTGTTGCGTAAATAAGGCAGACAGTCATTAAAATCAATCACTTAACATAAAACAGACGGGCGGTGTATAGTCGGACATGGCCTGGTTTCGCTACGTCCTCTATTTTTTTGGCATTGCCGCGCTGACGGCGATCCTCGTGCACCTGGAGGTCGCCAACCCGGGGACGCTGCGGCTGCAGGAATTCGTGACCGAGGGCGATACCCATGGCACCAGTGAATTCTCCACGATCGAGATCGTCCAGCTGCTGCTGCTCCTGACCTGCGGTTTGCTCATGGGCTGGGTCGCGCGGTACAGCCACGTGCAGCGGCCGCTCGCCATCCTCTTCGGGGGCCTCGCACTGGTCTTCATGATTCGCGAATTGCACTACTTTTTAGACCAGTACGTCATCGACAACCTCTGGCAGGTGCTGGCCGGGATCTGCGGTGCGCTGCTGATCGCTTACGGCTATCGGCACCTGAAGCGCCTCAACATCGCGCTGGCGAGAATCTGGCCGTCGCCGGGCCTGACGCTGATTTTCGCGGGCGCGGTCATCCTTTTCGCCTATTCGATACTGGTTGGTCACGAACCGCTCTGGCAGGCTATGCTCGGCGATGCCTACGCACGTATCATCAAGCTCGCTGTCGAGGAGTTCATCGAGCTGATCGGCTACCTGCTGTGGCTGATCGGAACGATCGAGTACGTGTACCAGTCGAAGGCGCTCATGGAGCGGGAACCGAAACCAGCGGCCGTCAAACGCCGTCAGTATCGCCGTCGGCACTAGCCCGGAGTCTGCGCGAGTACGCCGTCGGGGGAAGCATGGCACTACCTACATTCGTCAACCGCATCGCGCGCGGCAGCCTCGTGCTGCAGATCGCCATCGGCATCGTGGCGGGCATCGTATTGACGCTGTTGTCGCCCGAGGCGGGCAGGGCTTCGATGATGCTCGGCAACCTGTTCGTCCAGGCATTGAAAGCCGTCGCGCCGGTGCTCGTTCTCGTGCTGGTCGCCTCGGCGATCGCCAACCGCCGCACCAGCCACACGGCGCAGCTGCGGCCGATCGTGATCATGTACCTCGTCGGGACGATCGCCGCCGCACTGCTCGCGATCGTCATGAGCACCCTGTTCCCGACGACGCTGGCCTTGAGGCTGCCCGAGGTGACCGCGACCGCGCCGCAGGGGATTGCCGAGGTGCTCGGCGGCCTGTTGCTGAAACTCGTCGACAACCCGGTCAGCGCGATCATCAACGCGAATTACATCGGTATCCTCGTGTGGGGGGTGCTGCTCGGCGTCTTCCTTCACCGCGCGGCCGACACGACCCGCCAGGTGCTCGCGGACCTGGCCGACGCGATCACGCACATCGTGCGCATCGTGATCCGTCTCGCACCGATCGGCATCTTCGGGCTGGTGGCCGGCAGCCTGGCGGAATCGGGCCTGGCGGCGCTCGGCGGTTATGCGCGAATTCTCACGGTGCTACTCGCCAGCATGGCGATCATGGCGTTGCTGGTCAATCCGCTCATCGTGTGGCTGAGGACGCGCAGCAACCCCTATCCCATCGTCCTCACGGCGCTTCGCGAGAGCGGCGTGACCGCATTTTTCACGCGTAGCTCGGCCGCGAACATCCCCGTGAACCTCGCCCTGTGCGAGCGCCTCGGGCTCGAGAAGGACACCTATGCGTTGTCCATTCCGCTCGGGGCGACGGTCAACATGGGCGGCGCCGCGATAACGATAACGGTGTTGACGCTGGCCGCGACGCACACCCTCGGCATCGACGTCGACCTGCTGACTGCGCTGTTGCTCAGTGTCGTCGCGGCGCTCTCCGCCTGCGGGGCATCCGGCGTCGCGGGTGGATCGCTGCTGCTGATACCGCTCGCGTGCGGCCTGTTCGGGATCTCCGACGACGTCGCGATGCAGGTGGTTGCCGTCGGTTTCGTGATCAGTGTGCTGCAGGACTCCGCCGAGACTGCGCTGAACAGTTCGACGGACGTCGTATTCACGGCCGCCGCGGCCGCGAAATCGCGCTGATACGCGCTCCCGGGAACATACGTATTCCGGTTCTGCGAACGCGCGCGTAGGGTGGGAACCCAAGCATCGCCGCGAACGTGGAGCTAGCCGATGTACCGGTGCCGCATGCTGTTGTTTCTGCTGCTGTCGTTCAGCGCCCCGCTGGCCGCGGGCGAGGCGGTCCTGGAAGCCTGCTTCGACTGCCACGGCGCGGATGGCATGGGCAAGGCGGACCCGATGATCCCGGTCATCGCGGGCATGCCGGCAGCGCATATCGAGGAGGCAATCTATGCCTACGTCGACGGCGCGCGGCAGTGCGTGCGGGAGCCGCGCATGTGCGCAACCGTCGCCGCACTGTCTGCGTCCGAAGTGACCGCTGCCGCCGAGTACTTCGCCGCCCGCGTCAGGAACTACAACCGCGAGGAATTCGACGAGCAACTCGCCGCGAAAGGCGCCGTGCTGCACGAACGGCACTGCGGTGGCTGCCATGTTCCGCCGCACGACGAAGACGTCGCGTACGCGATCGGCATACCGCTGCACGGGCAGCGGCCGGACTACATCCGCTATGCCATCGGGGCCTATTTCGAGGGCAGGCGCGAACCGCTACTCGACACGATGGCGCACGAGATACAGCAGCTGGAACCCGCGGACTTCGACGCGCTGGTCCACTACTACTCGAGCTATCGCGCCAGGGACTGAAGCGCGCGACTCAGAGGAGCGTCGGGTTCGGCGCGTCGCCGTACACTTCTTCGGGGTCGAACACCTTCTCGTCGTCCGTCCACACGAGATCGACGCGCCCGTCGACCTCGGTCGCACTGAATTCCTCGCCCGTCGGCACGCGGCGGTAGAAGCAGCTGCGGTAGCCGACGTGGCAGCTGGCGCCGCCGTCGACGTCGACGCGCAGCCAGATGCAGTCCTGGTCGTCGTCGACGAGCATTTCCCGGACGCGCTGCACGAATCCGCTGGTGGCGCCCTTGTGCCACAGGACCTGGCGGCTGCGGCTGAAGTAGTGCGCCTCGCCCGTCTCGATCGTCCGTGCCAGCGCCTCGGCGTTCATGAACCCCTGCATGAGCAATTCGCCGCTTTCCGCGTCGGTCGTCACCACCGTGATCAGGCCGCGGTCGTCGAACCTGGGTGCAAGATCGATACCTTCCTCCACCTGTTTGATCGATTCGCGAGGCTGAAATGTGACGCTGCTGCCCGACATTGCCGGCTCCTTGGGGATATTTCGGGGGACCGGCAGATTACAGGGGTCTGCCGCACTCGGCAATATTGCTATCATTGGCGCCTTTGGACGCCCGCACGGCACCTCGCAACAGACCGGCCACTATGACGATCAAGCTGCACGATACCCGCCTGGGCAGGAAAGTCGCCTTCGAGCCTCTCGTCGACGAGAAGGTGACGATGTATCTGTGCGGCCCCACGGTCTACAACTACGCGCACATCGGCAACGCCCGGCCGGCCGTGGTGTTCGACCTGCTGGCCCGCGTGCTGCGGCGCCGTTACGAGCTCAAGTTCGCGCGCAACTTCACGGACGTCGACGACAAGATCAACGCGGCGTCGCTCGCGACGGGCAAACCCATCGGCGAGATCACCGAGCGTTTCATGCGCATCTACAACGAGGACATGGCGGCGCTGGGCGTGATGCCGCCGGACGTCGAACCGCGCGCGACCGAGCACATCGACGAGATGATCGCGATGATCGCGTCGCTGGTCGAAAAAGGCTTCGCCTACGAAGCCGACGGCCACGTGCTGTTCGATGTCGCCGCCTACGACGACTACGGTGCGCTGTCGAAACGCAGCCTGCGGGAGATGATCGCGGGCGCACGCGTCGAGGTCGCGGACTACAAGAGAAACGCGCACGACTTCGTGCTGTGGAAACCGTCCACGCCGGAGCTGCCGGGATGGGATTCGCCGTGGGGGCGCGGCCGGCCGGGCTGGCACATCGAGTGCTCGGCAATGGCGGAGAAACATCTCGGCAAGACGATCGACATCCATGCCGGCGGCCAGGACCTCATCTTCCCGCACCACGAGAACGAGCTCGCGCAGAGCCGCTGCGCGCACGACGGCCGGGACTTCGCACGTTACTGGGTCCACAACGGCTTCCTTTCCATCGATCACGAGAAGATGTCGAAGTCCATCGGCAACGTGCTGCTGGTGCACAACCTCATCGAGACGATCCCCGGCGAGGTGATCCGGCTGGCGTTGCTCAGCGCGCACTACCGCCAGCCGCTCGACTGGTCCGACGAGACCGTCGAGTCGGCGCGGCGGATGCTCGATCGCCTGTACGGCGCCGTGCGCGGCATCGACGTGCCGGAAGCGTCCCGGTCAGCCGCGGAGCCGCTGCAGGCCGTCGTGGAAGCACTGGAAGACGACCTGAATACGCCGAAGGCGATGGCCGAGTTCTTCGGCCTCGCGAAGGAACTCAACAAGGCGACCGACCCCGGCGAGCAGCAACGGCTCGCCGCGACCATGTTCGCGACCGGCGACCTGCTGGGCCTGCTGCGGCAGGACCCGGAGGAGTGGTTTGCAGGCGCCGCCGACAGTGAGTTGTCCGCCGAGACCATCAACGAGATGATCGGCAAGCGCAATACCGCGCGCGCCGCGAAGGATTTCGCGACGGCGGATGCCCTGCGCGACGAGCTGGCCGCCGCCGGCATCCAGATCG
>DATIUU010000347.1:0-3857 GCA_035466635.1 Woeseiaceae bacterium | reverse complement strand
CGATGCCAATGAAGCGCGGCGCGACACCGGCCGCGGCCCACGCGACCACGCGTGCGAGCGGCTCGAGCCCCGCGCGCCGGGCAGCTTCCCCGGACGCCAGCAGCAGCGCGCAGGCGCCGTCAGTGATGCCGGCGGCGTTGCCCGCGGTCACCGTGCCGCCCTGCCGCACGATGGGCTGCAGCTTTGCGAGCCCCTCGAGCGTCGACCCCGGCCGCGGGTGTTCGTCGCTGTCCACGGCGGCCGGCTCGCCGCGCTGCTCTGCTACGGCCACCGCCACGATCTCCGCGGCAAACAGGCCCGCTGCGATGGCCGCCTCAGCACGTTGCTGGCTGCGCAGCGCGAATGCGTCCTGGTCCGCGCGGGATATGCCGAACTCGACGGCCACGTTCTCGGCGGTCTGTGCCATCGAGTCGATGCCGTACTGCGCTTCGAGCCTGGGGTTCACGAAGCGCCAGCCGAGCGTCGTATCGTGGATCTCCGCGTTGCGGCCGAACGCCGCCGTCTGCTTGGGCATCACGAACGGCGCTCTCGACATCGACTCCACGCCGCCCGCGATCGCGAATTCGATCCCGCCGCCGCGGATCGCGTCGGCAACGTTGCCGATGGCATTCATGCCGGAGCCGCACAGGCGGTTCACCGTAGCGGCTGGCACGGTCGCGGGCAATCCCGCGAGCAGCGCCGACATGCGCGCGACATTGCGATTGTCCTCGCCCGCCTGGTTGGCGCAGCCGTAGACGACGTCACCGATCGCCGCCGGATCGAGATTCGCGTGGCGCTCGAGCAGGGCCGCGATCGGCACCGCGCCGAGGTCATCCGCCCGAACGGCCGCGAGCGCGCCGCCGTAACGGCCGATCGGGGTGCGCACGGCGTCGCAGATGAACGCCTCAGCCACGGAGACGATCCCGCTGGGCGCCCACCGTCATGCGCCTGAGCACGTCGTTCTTCAGGATGAAATGGTGATACAGGGCGGCGAGCACGTGCACGGCCACCAGGGCGGCGATGGCCATCCAGCCGGCCTCGTGCACCTCCTCCCAGAGCTCGTGCCTGTCGTGGTCTTCGGCGACTGGCAGCGGGATCGAGAACAGGCCGAAAAACGCCAGCGGCTTGCCGCCGGTTGCGACCGCCATTGCGCCCGACACCAGCTGCACGAACACCGCAAGGTAGATGGCCGCGTGAACCAGGGCGGCGCTCGCGCGCTGCCAGCCCGGGACGCCGTGCGGGTGTGCCGGCGTCACGTTGCTCCAGCGCCAGCCGAGGCGCAGGATCATCAACACCAGCACCAGCAACGCAATCGAGCCGTGCAGCTCGCGGATGGCACTGCGCTGCGGGCCGCTGTCCATGTCGGACTGCAGCAGCCCGAGAATCACCAGCGCCAGGATGCCGAGCGCAACCAGCCAGTGCAGCCACTTTGCCACCGCACCGTATTCGAACCGTGTGTTTGCAAGTGCCATGTGTGTACCTCGTCTTCCGAAACGTTAACGCGACTCGTCCTGGACCTCGCCGGCAACCGCCGCGTCATACCGGCGCCCCAGCGCGAGGCCGACGGTCGCCCAGATCAGCGCAATCACCGTGCCGATGACCGCGACGGGGCCCATGCCGAGACCGATCGTGGTCGTCAGGAACGCGAACGCCCATCCCGAGAGCACATCGCCGCCACGGTAGACGACGATGTCGATGACCTGCTTGGTCTTGAAGCGGTCCTCGCGGCTGACATTGGTGTACAGCATCTCGCGGCCCGGCCGCGTGATCGCGTAGTTGCCCGCCTTGAGCACGACCCAGCCAAGGATCATCACGGCGAGCACCGGGTTCACGAACACGACCAGCAGCGCGACGGCGACGAGCAGCGGCACCAGGGCGAGCGTCTTGCCCACGCCCAGTTTCCCGGTGATGCGGCTCGTCAGGAACCAGGCCGTCACGATCGACAGGCTGTTGACCGCGAGATTGATGGCCGCCCAGATCGCGGTGTTCGTGTCGCGGTCGTTGCCGGCCATCAGGTTCTTCAACTCGAAATAGGCGAACGAGCCGATGAACGTGTAGAGGAAGATGAACACGCCGATGCCGAGCAGGTACGGGTTGCGCACGAATTCACGGAAGCCCGCGAAGGGATTGCCGCTCAACGCCTGTTCCGCGGCCGTCGGCACGTGTCCCGGCTGCGCGGCCCTGCGCAGGATCGCGACCATCGGCACGATGGCGACGAGAATCGCTGCTGCCACCAGCATCAGGTTGAGCGCACCGATCGTCTTCGCGAGCGCAAGCGCCACGGCGGATCCGGCGATCGTTCCTATGCTCGCCCCGCTGGCGATAAAACCGAACAGCCGCGGCGCCTGCCGGCGGCTGAAGATGTCCGACATCAGGCTCCAGAACACCGAGATATGAAACAGCGAGAACAGGCTGAGCCAGACGTAGAACGCCTTGTTGATGAGGACACCGTCCTGCATGCCGCTGGCGCCCAGGTAGAAGGCAACGAAGCTGGCGGCAAAGAAGGCGTAAACGCCGGGGATGACCTTGTGCAGCTTGCCGCGTGACACCGCGTAGCCGTAGATGCTCACGGCGATGGCGCTGAACACGAAATTGATCGTCCACAACGAGGCCAGCTCGACGTCACTCCATTGCGGCGCCAGCGCATCCCGCACGGGCTTGAGCATGTTGTAGGCGAGCATCAGGAGAAACAGGAACCCGAACGACAGCAACGCGGCGCGCGCCTCGTCCGGCTCGATACGGGTCGCGCCGCGGAATAATCGGGCCAGGCCGCTCGTCTGCTGGTCGCTCATCGGTGGGAGGTCACTTTGCTGCCGGTCTCGGAGCCGCAAGACTGCCACAGTTCGCGCCCGGCAGGCGAGTGCCGGCCATGGGAGCGGCGACCGGTCCTGCGCGGCCGTTATTCGTGGCGCAGCGCGTCGATCGGGTCGAGCAGCGACGCGCGCCGCGCGGGCCAGATGCCGAATACGATGCCGACCACGGCGCTGAAGCCGAATGCCATCATCGCCGACTCCGCGGTTACCACGGTCTGCCAGCCGGCGAGCCTGTTCAGCAGGCTCGCGGCGCTCGCGCCAACGAGCAGGCCGAGCGCGCCTCCCAGCAGGCACAGCGTCGTGGACTCGACGAGGAACTGCAGCAGGATGTTGCCGCGCGTTGCGCCGAGGGCCTTGCGAATACCGATCTCACGGGTGCGCTCGGTGACCGTGACGAGCATGATGTTCATGATCCCGATGCCCCCGACGACCAGGCTGACGCCCGCAATGCCGGCAAGCAGGAAAGTGAAAATCTGCGTCGCCTCCTGGCGCGACTCGGCGAACTGCTTGCGATTCACCATCGCGAAATCGTTGTCCTTGCCGGGCAGGATACCGTGCTCGCGGCGCAGCACACGCTCGATCTCGAGCATCGCCTGCTCGACCGACGACGACTCGTCCACGAGCACGCTGATGCGCGCGACGAACTCGTTGCCCGTCACCCGGAACTGTGCCGTGCTCAACGGTATCCAGACGTCGTCATCCGGGTTGCGCCAGCCGGTGGAACCTTTGGCCGCGAGGACGCCGATCACCTCGAACGGGACCGACCCGATCGAGATATTGCGGCCAATGACGCCGACGGCGTCGGTGCCGAGCATGTCGGGCACGTCGGCGGCGAGCACTGCAACGCGCCTGCGCGCCGCATCGTCGGCGCGCGTGAACATGCGCCCTGCCGCAACCTCGAAGCCGTGTACGTCGAGGTAGTTCGGGGTCATGCCCACCACCGAGGTGTTGATGTTGCGGTTGCCGTACTTGACCTGGAAGCGGCCGTTGATTTCCGGCACGACCTCGTCGAGGTGCTGCGTGCCGACCGTCAGCGCGGCGGCATCGCCGGTGGTCAGGGTCTGC
>DATIUU010000346.1:0-4016 GCA_035466635.1 Woeseiaceae bacterium | reverse complement strand
ATCATCGTTGCATCCTCGAGAGTGATTCGGTGCCGGCCCGGCCTGTACCTGAAAACCCGGCGGCAGATGCGACCGGATGACCGGCCGACAGCGGATTGTAGGGCAGCATGCTGCCCGAATACGACCATGGATCGAACCCCGACGAGATTCGTATGCGAAAGTTGATCGTAGCCATCGTTGCCTTGTGCCTGGCCCAGGCGGCTGTTGCGCAGGATCGCGCGTCCGCGCACGCGCGCAAGACCCTCGAGATCTATCGGACGATCATCGAGATCGACACCTCGAAGCACACCGGCAACACGCCGAAGGTTGCGAAGTACCTGGCCGATGAACTGCTCGCCGCCGGGTTCCCGGCGGAAGACGTGGAAGTCGTGATGAAGCCGCCGTTCGCGGCACTGATCGCGCGCTACCGCGGCAATCTCAGCTCCGGCAGGAAGCCGATCCTGCTGCTCGGCCACATGGACGTGGTGGAGGCCAACCCGGAGGACTGGGAGCGGCCGCCATTCGAACTCACGCAGGACGACGAGTATTTCTACGCCCGCGGCGCTATCGACAACAAGTTCGGCATCGCGCAGCTGACCTCGACCTTCATTCGCCTGAAACAAGAGGGGTTCGTGCCGAACCGGGACCTGATCATCGCGTTTTCCGGGGACGAGGAAAGCGGCATGCTGACGACGCGCATGCTGGCGAACGAGCGCCCCGATCTCGCCGAGGCGGAATTCGCCCTCAACTCGGACGCGGGCGGCGGTGCGCTGGACAAGGACGGCAATGCCATCACCTACCGGATCCAGGCAGCCGAAAAGACCTTCGCAACCTGGGAACTGACGTTCACCAATCCCGGCGGACACAGCTCCAGGCCGCGAACCGATAACGCGATCTACGACCTCTCGGACGCCATCCGGAAGATCGAGGCACACCGCTTCCCGGTGCGCTGGAGCGACATGACGCGGGACTATTTCCGGGTTACCGGGCAGAACCTCGGCGGCGAGCTGGGTGCGGCCATGATCCGCTTTGCCGACGACCCCGAAGACGCCGCCGCCGCTGAACGGCTGGCTACGGAGCCCTCCTACGTCGGCACCACGCGTACCACGTGTGTCGTCACGATGCTGCGGGCCGGCCATGCCGAGAACGCCCTGCCGCAATCGGCCACCGCCACCGTGAACTGCCGCATCTTCCCTGGCATCGCCGTGGCGGACATCGAGGAGACGCTCAGGAGCGTCGTCGGCAACCCGGCCGCGCAATGGACCCTGCTCACCGACGCCGTGGAGAGCCCGATCTCGGAGCTGCGCGAAGACGTGTCGGCGGCGGTATCGAAGGCCGTGCACAGCCGCTACCCGGATGTGCCGATCATCGCCTACATGGAATCGGGTGGCACGGACGGCATGCATTTCCGCCGCGCGGGTATCCCCACGTGGGCGGTCAGCGGCGCGTTCATGAACCCGGACGACATGTACGCCCACGGCCTCAACGAACGGGTGCCCATCAAGACCTTCTACGATGCGCTCGACCACTGGAGCATCATCCTGCGCGAGCTCGCCGGCGACTGACCGGCAACGCCGGGCATGCCGCGCGCGGCGCGCGCGGACCGGGATGAACGGCAACGGCGGCTGCGCCGGTTCGCGCTCAGCCGCGTTTCGACATCGCCGCGGACAGCGCCTTGCGGCGCAGGTAACCGTATACCTCGAGTAGTGGCAGTTCCTTCGGGCAGATGTCGTGGCAGGCCATCAGGCCGATGCAGCCGAACACGCCGTCCTGGCTGGATACGACCTCGAACCAGTCCGCGTCGCTGCGCTCGTCGCGCGGGTCCATCGCGAAGCGCGCGACGCGATTGAGGCCCGCCGGACCGAGGAAATCCTCGTTGACGTTCGCGGCGCCGCAGGAGGCGACACAACAACCGCACTCGATGCAGCGGTCGCTCTCGTAGATCTCCGCGGCCGTGTCGTCGTCCATACGGGCTTCCTGCGCGTCGGGGTCGAAAGCCTCCTGCGCATGGATCCAGCCCTCGGTCTTCTCCACCATCTCGCGGAACCACGTGCCCGTGTCCACGGACAGGTCGCCGACGAGTTTGAACACCGGCAGCGGGTGCAGCCTGATGACGTCCGGCAGGTCCGACGTCAGCGTGCGGCAGCCCAGCGCCGGGCGGCCGTTCACCATCATGCCGCAGGAGCCGCAGATCGCCGCGCGGCAGGCAAAATCGAACTGCAGGCTCGGGTCCTGCTTCTCGCGGATCTCGTTGAGCGCGATGAATATCGACATGTAAGGCGTTTCGTCGAGCTCGAAAGCCTGCATGTCGGGCCGGGACTCCGGGTCTTCCGGGTTGTAACGGAAGATCTCGAAGCGCAGCCGCCGGCCGGCCCGGGTCGTCTTGTCCGTCATACTGCCTGCTCCCAGGCGCCCCACTTGACTCGGGTGCCGATCGGTTCAATGGTGTCGAGCTTGCCATGCTCGCGCTGTTTCACGTCGACATCGGCGTTGTACTCGTCGATGGAGACGTTGAGCTCGATGCGTTCGTCGCTGCCGTAGCCGCGATGGCCCGGCGGCAGGTCGATGAGACCGACGGGCTCGTAGCTGTAATTCGGCTCCGGGGCATCGACCGGCCAGCGGACCAGCGTCCGGTTCAGCCATTCGGCGTCGTTGCGCAGCGGATAATCGGTGCGGTAATGGGCGCCGCGGCTCTCGGTTCTCGCCAGCGCGCCTTCCGTCGTGACCAGCGCCAGGCGCAGCATGTTCTCCAGCCGCAACGCGAAGGTGAGCTCGGGATTCATGCCCGGGACCTTCGAGCGCAGCACGGCACGATCGCAGTCCTCGAGCAGGGTACGCAGTGTGTCGACGCCTTCCTGGAGCTCCGCTCCCGTCCTGAATATGCCGACCTTGTCCATCATCGTGGTCGCCATGGCATCGCGCAGCTGGTAGACGCTCGGGCCGTCTCCGGAACGATCGAGCCATGCCTCCGCCCGGGCTTCCGCGCGGCGCACCGCCTCGAACGCGAGGCCGGTGCTGGCGTCCAGCGACGAACCCGCCGAATGCGCCGACACGGTGCGGCCGACGATACGCCCGGCGACGATGGTCTCGGCGAGGCTGTTGCCGCCGAGGCGGTTAAAGCCGTGCATGTCCCAGCACGCCGCCTCGCCCGCGGCGAACAGGCCCGCCAGGTTGTAGGCCTGGCCGTCCTTGTTCACGCGGATGCCGCCCATCGAGTAATGCTGCGTGGGCCGCACGGGAATCAGGTCGTGCGCCGGGTGCAGGCCGACGAAGTCGCGCGTGATGTCGAAGACCTCGCGCAGCTTGGTCGTGACGTGCTCCTCGCCGAGGTGCCGTATGTCGAGCCACAGGTGCGGCCCGTAGGGTGTCTCGACGCCCTTGCCGTCACGCATCTGCTGCTGCATGTGACGCGAGACGACGTCGCGGCTGGCGAGTTCCTGCTTGGCCGGTTCCAGCTCGACCATGAAGCGATGCAGGTCCTTGTCGAGCAGGTAACCGCCGTCGCCGCGGCAGCCCTCGGTCAGGAGGATGCCGCTCGGAATGAGGCCCGTCGGATGGAACTGCACGGCCTCCATGTTGCCGAGCGGCACGACGCCGGTATTGAGCGCGATGGCCGCGCCCATGCCTTCGTTGATCGTGGCGTTGGTCGTGAAATTGCCGTAGATACGGCCGTAACCGCCCGTCGCGATGACCGTCGCCTTGGCGAGGATCGGGTAATGCTCGCCGGTGCGCAGGCAGCGGGCGACGGCGCCCCAGCAGCGGGACCCGTCGTGAATGAGCTCGACGGCTTCGGTGCGGTCGCGCACCGTCACGCCGAGACGCACCACCTCGCTGTCGACCGCGTAGAGCACGGCGTGGCCGGTTCCGGCCGCGGCGTAACAGGCGCGCCACTTGGCGGTGCCGCCGAAGTCGCGGTGCATGATGAGGCCGTCGTTCTCCATGGCCTCCTCGATCTCGACGCGCTCGCCCTTGATGAAATAGCTGTTCTTGCCGCCGCGCACGCGGGTCCAGGGCACGCCGAAGTGCGCGAGTTCGCG
>DATIUU010000345.1:0-2741 GCA_035466635.1 Woeseiaceae bacterium | reverse complement strand
TGACGACGAGGTCCTCGGGTCTTTCGGGCGGCGGGATGATATCCGTTTCCGGGCTGGCATCCTCCATGCCGGACATCTCCGGCAGCTCGCGGTCGAGATCCATCGGGGCGGCGAATCCGAATTGCTGATTCAGGTCGGCGTCCCCGGAGTCGTCGAACCCGGTGCCATCCAACAGATCCGCGTCGAGCACCAGGTTTTCTTCGGTCGGTGAATCGTCGGAGAGGTCGAAGTCCACGTTGTCGTACGTGGGCTTGATCTCGTGCACGGTCATCTCGGACTCGGGCACGGTAATGGGGGCGGCGTGTTCCGCGCGCGGCGGTATACGCTCGTCGGCGCCGACCGGCTTCGAGCCGAAGCGTTCGCGCAGTTTCGGCCAGAACATCAGGTACGAGCCGAATGCCGAGATCAGGGCGACCGCGGCCCAGATGAGCCAGTCCCACGAAAAGCCGGCAGGCTCCGGCGAGCCGACGATGCGTGTGCCGGCGCCGGGTCTCACGACCCTGGCCGGCGCCACGGCCGGCGCGGCGCTGGCCGTGTCGGTCGCAGCGGGTTCTTCGATCACGACGTCGCCGGCAACGAGATCCGCGTAAGCGGCCGAGTAGTCGGTTTCCCCGGCAGGCTCCTCGACGACCGTCTCCGCAGCATCGCTCGACGCTGCCGCCGTCCCGGCGGCATCGGCGGTGGCGGTTTCAGGCACGTCCGGCAGGAATTCGGTTGCGGGAATCTGTTTTTTCGCATCGGGTTCGAGCACTTCCGCGCCCTGGTACGAATTCGCGGTCGGCCTCGTGTCCGCCGCCCGTGAGACGACGTCGGGCGTATCCGCCGGCGCTGCGTCTGCGACGTCCGCAACCGCCGCCGGGGCACCGCTGGCAAAGGAAGGAATCTCGAGCAGGCTCCCGGCCTTCAGCCTGTCCGGGTTGCCGTCGATGAAGGCACCGGGATTGGCATCGAGGATCGCCCGCATGGCGTCGGCGTTCGTTACCTCGAGGCGTTCGAGGCGGTTCACTATGTTCGAGAGCGAATCGCCAGGTTGCACCCGGTAGCGCGAGTTCACTGCGACGGGTGTGGCTGCCGCCGCCGGTCCCGGCGCAGTCGTTGCGACCCGGGCAGTGGCGGCTGCAGGCAGTGCCGTCGCCAGCGACCGCCGTGCCAAGAGCGCTGACCGTTCCTGCGGGTCGATGAACATCAGGTAGTTGCGGCTCACGTGAGCGGAGTAGGGGCAGTTGATCGCGACGTTGGCCGCCAGCATCGGCTCCATGACCGGCGCTGTACCCGTAATCGATATAACCCCTTTCGAGACGCGGACCGCGGCGTTGTGCAGGCCGGGCAGGTCGCCGCCGGCCGAGTTCACCGCTACGCAGCGATCGTCGATGATCTCGTCCGGGCCGAGTGCATAGGCAATGCTCGCACGCAACGGCTGGCCGAGGGTCGATTGCACCTGGAGTTCACCGAGTTCGAGCGCCGCCGCGGAACCAACGGCGAGACCGCTGCCTGCAGCAACGAGAACGGGCAATGCCGCCTTGCTCGTGCTCGTCCGGCGCTTGCCCGGTGCTTTGTCGGAAAGATGTCGTCTCTTCACTGCCCTGTACCTCGGTGCTCTCGTGCGGCATTCAGGTTACGAACGCCGCAGCGTCCCGTCTACGCGCCGATTCCACGTTTTTTGTAAAAAAACCCCTGCAATCGGCTGTTTCAATTCGAATATGTGAAAGCGGTCACACTCCCCGGTCTCCGCCTAGCCCGCGTTGGCCGCGGCGAGTTCCTCGAGCGTCCTCTTCCTGACGCTGTCCGTCCTGTCCTGCAACACGACCTCCGGCTCGTGGACGTAGTGTCCCTGCATGTAATCGAGCCCCAGCTGGAACAGGACCGCCATGGCGTTGGCATTCTCGACGCGCTCGGCGATCGATTTGATGTCGCGCTTCTCTGCCGCATGCACGATGCGCTGCACGGCTTCCTGCATGGCGGTGTCGGTCATCAGCGTATGCATCAGTTCGCCGTCGATCTTGATGTAGTCCGGCTTCAGGATGTCCAGGATCTGGAAGCGCGCCTGGTCGATGCCGTAATGCTCCAGTGCGAAACCGAAGCCGAGCTTCTTAAGTCTGAGCACAATGTCGCGCGTCTGCTTGATGTGCCGCGCGGCATCGCGCTCCGGCAGCTGCATGACCAGGCGCGAGCAATCGAACTTGCGTTCGTCGAATTCGCGCTGCAGCCAGCCGATGGTGCTCTTGTCCACGATCGACTGCCGCGACAGTCTCACGAACACGCGATCGGCGCTGCTTTGCTCGCAGAAATCGATCGCCGCCTTGATCATCCAGCGGTCGACGTTCTTCATCATGTTGTTGCGCTCGGCCGCCGGAATGAATTCCGACGGCAGCACGGGATTTCCCTGCTCGTCGACCATGCGCACGAGCAGGTCGAACATCTCGATGGAATCGCGCCGCAGCCCGGCGATCGGCAGCTGCGCGAGCATGAAGCGGTCATCCATGAGCGCCGATTTCAGGCGCTTGACCCAGATCGCGTCGAATTCCTTCTGCTTGGTATCTTCGTGGGCCGACTCGTTCAGGAAGCACGTGTTGCCGCCGGCCGCCTTGCCCAGCGTGTAAGCATCGACCGTCGCGGCCACGAGTTCCTCGAGATTGCCGAACACGTCGCTTACCGCGCAGACACCGACCGTGCAGGTGATCTGGGTCGACTTGTCGCCGACGTCGAAGGTGGTCTTGCTGATGTGATTCGCGAGCTGCCGG
>DATIUU010000344.1:0-3868 GCA_035466635.1 Woeseiaceae bacterium | reverse complement strand
CTCGGCAGGAACGCGGAAGCCCAGCGGATGTACCGGGAATCGCTCGATACCCGCATCGACCTCTACGGCCCGGACCACCCGCGCGTCGGTGCCGCACACGCCAACCTCGGCGCGTCGTACGCGAACGCCCTGGACTGGGCCGGCGCCAGGGAGCACGGCGAGAAAGCGCTGGCCATCGACAGGAAGCACCTCGGCGACACCCACGCCGACGTCGCCTTCGACCTGAACCTGCTCGCCAGGGCCGAGCGCGGCCTGGGCAACCACGACGCCGCAGCCCGGTATGCGCGGCAAGCCGCCGACGTCTGGGCGAAAGCCGTGGGACGCGAACACACGCGCTACGCGTCGTCGCTCGACACGCTCGCCGAGATCCTGCGGCTTGGCGGCAAGTTCGAGGAAGCGCTCGCGCCCGCGGAGGAGTCGCTCGACGTAATGCTCGAGGCGAATGGGCCGGACCACACCTACACCGCGAACGCGTACTACACGATGGCGAACGTGCTGCTGGGACTGGGCCGCCTGGACGAAGCCAGGGAACACGCGTCGAAAGCCAGCCGTATCCGGGAGACGGTGCTCGGCAGGCAAAACCAGGAGTACTGGAACGCCGAGCTGACCGTTGCGCGCATTGACCTTCGCAGCGACAACAGGGCGGCAGCCCGGGACCGGCTACGCCGGCTGATCGGCAATATCGAGACGGCGGACGAACCCGGCGAAGGCAGCCTGGAAACGGCGAAGCGCCTGCTTGCGGAAGCGAGCCAGCCATAAAACGCGCGATCGACACGTAGCCGAACACATCGCAAGCGGACGTTCCACGCAGTACGTCGGGCCGGCCGCACAGCTGTGGGCATGTAGCGCTTGCGGGCCACCATGGACTCGCTAGAATCCCGCGATCCTCGCCCCGGGTAGTACTGCCATGCGCCCTTACCTCCTTACTGTCGGCCTGTTGACGATCAGCAATATTTTCATGACCTTCGCGTGGTATGCGCATCTCAAGGAGCTGAGCAGCCGACCCTGGATCATCGCCGCCCTCGTCAGCTGGTGCGTAGCGCTGTTCGAATACCTGTTCCAGGTGCCGGCGAACCGGATCGGGTTCACGGTGATGGGCATCGGCCAGCTCAAGATCCTGCAGGAGATCATCACGCTCACGGTGTTCGTGCCGTTCGCCATCTACTACATGAAGGAGCCGCTCAAGCTGGACTACCTGTGGGCGGGGCTGTGCCTGCTCGGCGCTGTGTTTTTCGTGTTCCGCAGCAGGTGGTTCGGCGCCTGACGGCGCTCGCGCACGGCAGCCACGCCCGGTATCCTCGGACGCATGGTTGTCACCCGACGAGCACCGGCGGCCGCCCAGCAGGACTATCGCTGGGCGGACTACGACGACGAGGAACTCCTCGGCCTGCGCTTCAGCAGCCTCGGGCTGCGGTTCCGGGGAAGCCCGTTGTGGTCCGACGTCGAGCGGCTGCACGACGAGTTCGACCGCCGCGGCATTCGATTCCGGCCGCGCGTGTGGCTCTCGACCGACTGGTTTTCGCCGGACGGCGTTCCCGGCTTTGCGGTGCCCTTCTATCTCGCACACCCGCGCCTGCAAAGGCTGGAGCGGACGATGATGGGCGAGGTGGAAGGCGGCAACCGCAAGTGGCGTCACCGCATCATGCGTCACGAAGCCGGCCATGCCATCGACAATGCGTACGGGCTCAGGCGCCGGGCCGACTGGCGGAGCGTGTTCGGCCCTGCGTCGGCACCCTACCCCGACACCTATTCGCCACGGCCGAGCAGCCGGCGCCACGTGCTGCACCTCGGGCACTGGTACGCGCAGAGCCATCCGACGGAGGACTTCGCCGAGACGTTCGCCGTCTGGCTGCAGCCGAAGGCGCGCTGGCGACGCGACTACGACGGCTGGCCGGCGCTGGAGAAACTCGACTACGTCGATGCACTGATGCACGAGATCGCGACGCGCAAGCCGCGGCGCCGTGGCCGGGCGGTCGTCGAGCCACTGCGGCAGGTGACGCAGACGCTCTCGGAACACTACCGCCTCAAGCGGGAGCGCTACGGCGGCACGGAACGCCGCTACGATCGCTGGATGACGCGCGTTTTCGCCGCGCGCACGAAGCGGCCGCGTGCAACGAAAGCAAGCCGGTTCGTGCGCGAGATCGAACCGCAGCTGCGGCGGCTCCTGGTACGGCGCGCAAGGCTGCACCCGTACTACATCGATCACGCGATCACCCTCGTGAAACAACGCACGCGCCAGCTCGACCTCGTGCTGCGCACGCCCCGCCGCGACGCCAAGCGGCCCGTCGTGCGCCTGCTCGAGCGCATCGTCCTGGACATCCTCACGCGCAACCGGGAGAACTATGCCCTGTGAAACGACACCGCATTCTGCTCATGGTGCATCCGCAGCTCATTCCGCCGGAGGACATCGACGGGCTCAGTGAGAAGGAAATCGACGTATTCCGCTGCGAGTACAACGTCTATTCGACGCTGCGCAACCTGGGCCACGACGTCCGCGTGCTCGGCATCCTGGATCGGCTGACCGAGCTGCGCGAAATCGTGGCGGAGTGGCAGCCCCACGTGGCCTTCAACCTGTTGCAGGAGTTCTCCGGCATCACGAGTTACGACCCGTACGTCGTTGCCTACCTCGAGATGATTCGCCAGCGCTACACCGGCTGCAATCCGCGCGGCCTGATGCTGTCGCGGGACAAGGTGCTGACGAAACAGATACTGGCCTCGCACCGTGTCGCGACGCCTGCCTTTCACCTGTTTCCCTACGGCAGGCGCTTCAAGGTGCCGGCAAAGGCCAAGCTCAAGTTTCCGCTGTTCGTGAAATCGGCAACGGAAGACGCGTCGCTGGGCATCGCGCAGGCCTCGATCGTCGAGGACGTCGACAAGCTCCGCGAGCGCGTGCAATTCATTCACGACAACGTGCAGAGCGATGCGCTGGCGGAGGAATACATCGACGGCCGCGAGCTCTACATCGGCGTACTCGGCAATACGCGCCTGACGACGCTGCCGGTATGGGAGATCGACTTCGGCACGCTGGCCGACGTGCGTGCGGGCATCGCCACGCGCAAGGTCAAGTGGGACCGTGACTACCAGCAAAAGTACGGCATCAAGACCGGCCCGGCCGCGGGCATGTCGGCAGCCGAGATCGACAAGCTCTCGCGGCTCGCCAAGCGCATCTACCGGGCGCTGCACCTGTGCGGCTACGCGCGCCTGGACTTGCGCATGCGCAAGGACGGCAAGGTGTTCCTGCTCGAGGCCAACGCAAACCCGGACCTCACCTATGGCGAGGATTTCGCGGAATCCGCCGAGTCGGCCGGGATCGGCTACGACCAGCTGATCGCGCGCATCGTCAACCTGGGCCTGTCGTACGAGCCGGAGTGGCGCCAGTACGGGTGAGGGGAAGGGGGAAAGGGGTCGAACCGATATAAATACAAGCGGCTCAGAAAAAGCAAAAAAAGAAAAAGGAGTCGAATCGCTTATATTTATATCGGTTCGACCCCTTTTTCCCTTAAATATAAGCGGTTCGACCCCTTTTATTTTTTATTGTTTCCTATCAATCGGTCTGGATCAGGCCGCTGGACGGCAGCGCGAACGACCGGCCAGGCGGCACCTGGCGCTCGGTGGATGCCGTGCCCGGCAGGATCTCGAAGTCGGGCGTGAACGGAACCATCAGGTCGCGAAGCTTGCCGATGATCGCACGATCCCCGTCGAAACTCGCCTTGCCTTCCTGCCCGAGTTGGTCGAAGCTCGCCACGCCCATCATCACGCGGTTCAGATCCGCGCGGTTGACGGTGACCGTCAGGTCGGGCGTGGGCGCGAGGAAGCCCTTGATGTTGGTGAGCGTGGCGTTCTCGAGCTCGATCGCATACGTCTCGCC
>DATIUU010000343.1:0-2201 GCA_035466635.1 Woeseiaceae bacterium | reverse complement strand
CTGCCAGAGTTCCGAGCCGAAATTGCGCCGCTCCGTGCGGCCGTTGACCGTGATCTCGTCGGTATCGCTGGCGCGATACTCCAGCGCGATACGGCCGCCGTTGCGCCGCGATGCGAGCTGCTGCAGAAAACCCCAGTTGCGCGTCGTGAAGTCCGAATCGAATACGTCGCCATCGACACGGCTGTCGCGGCTCTCGAAGTACAGTCGCAACGGGAAGGTACTGCGGGCGAAGGCATTGGCGGCGATCGCACCGGTCACGATCGTGCCGTCGTTCTGGTTCTTGGAATCCTGGTTGCGGCTCCGGGTCAGGCCGACGTTGCCATCGAGCATCAGGATGTACGGCTGCCAGACAAACGTCGATGCCCGCGCGCGCCAGGTCGCAAGATGCTGGTCGCTACCCTGACCGAGTTCGTTGCGCGTCAGGCGGTAGCGGTACTCGAGGTAACCATCGTGCTCGACCGGCGCCAGCTCCGCCACCGCCACGAGCGGATACATCAATGCCGCAGCGCCCAGCATGAAGTGCGCAGTTCTTCGCACTCTTCTGGATACCGGACTGCGTACGGCGTAAGTCATCGATGGTCAGTCGTCGTAGTCGTAGCCTGGGGCATGCGCCAGGTAGTCCGTATCCATTCTTACGTCAGCCTTCGCCCGTAAAGCCGTCAACAATTGCTGCCATTGCTGCTCACCGGCATGCCGGACCCACAACTGCGCCGCGCGTTCCGCGACATCCGCGAAGGCCTGCAGCTGCCGCGGCCGGCTGTCGAGGAGTTTGAATATCGCGATCCCCTCGAGTACGCGAACGGGTTCGGAAACGCCGCCGACCTCGAGTCCGGCAATAGCCGCCTCGGCATCGGGGCTCAGCGCGCCTTCGTGCTGGTACCCCATATCGCCGCCGGCCTGCGCCGACGTATCCGACGAATGCAGGGCCGCAAGCTCCGCGAAGTTCGCACCCGCGGCGAGCTTGTCGACGATCCTGCGCGCCTCCTCGCGGGCCGCCTCCCAGCCCGGCGCGCCTGCCGACGGCGCTACGCCGAGCAGTATGACCGCGATGCGTTTGCTGGCCGGTTGGGTGAACAGATCCGGATTGTTTTCGTAGAAGGCCTGCGCCGTCGCCGTGTCCGGTTGTTCGGCGCTGCGCACTTGTGCCTCGAGTCTTTCGAGAAGGCTGTCCTCCTCGAAGCGCTGGCGCAGCGCGGCAACCATGGCCGGCCCTTCGGTCTGCCATCGCTCCGTGTCGCCATAGCGTGCCTCGTACTGTGCGATGCGTACGTCAATCGCGGCGTCATCGGGCGCGATCTCGCGCCGCGCGGCTTCCTCGAGCAACAGCTGCCGATCGATCAGCCGGTCTGCGACGCCCTTGCGGAATTCGATGAACTCCTCTCTATCCGGCGGCTGGCCGTGATAGTAGGTCTGGCGTGCAGCCGTATAGACCTCGCGCTCGAACGCCTCCCGCGTAATCCTCGTCTCTCCGACATACGCGAAGACGGCTTCGTCGGCCGCCTCTTCCGCGTACGCCGCGAGCGGCCCTGCAAGGGCTCCGAGGACGGCTAGCGTGCTTGTGAACGCGAATGATTTTCTTTTCATGTCTATCCGATTAAGCAAGTCGGCCCGGACAACGTCGCGTTGCCCGGGCCGATCCTTCAGTCCGATTTGTGCGGTGAACCGTCTGTTCGGCGCAGAGCCTACTTCGTGTGGCACGCCGTGCAGACAGCGCTCGCCGCATTGCTCGTGCGCAAGAAGGAGACCTGGGCACCGCCCGCATTATCCGAGTTGTGCGGATCGTGGCAGCTGCCGCACTCGACGAACGGCTGGGCCGTACCGAGGTCCGTGCGCGTGTAAAGCAGCATGTCCGTCTTTTCGCGAACCAGCCCGGTGCCGCCGTTGCTGTCGACCCACCAGATCGACTGCTGGTTGATCGTGGCCTTGACCGGCTTGTTGAAATCCGGGTCGCCCAGTGTCCCCGCGAACAGGCCGTCGCCGTCGTTCGCGTCGGCGCCGCCGCCGCCGTACTGCATGCTGACCGGGTGGTCGTTGCTGAGATCCTCGCCGAGCGTCGGCACGGGCGTACCCGCCATCTGGCCGATCGCACCACCAGCAATCTGGGCACCGGCGGCATTGTATCCACCGGAGCCGGGCTGGTTCAGCACGACATCCATCGCCGGGGTGCCGTCGTGGCAACTCAGGCACGCGAGCGACACCGA
>DATIUU010000342.1:0-1998 GCA_035466635.1 Woeseiaceae bacterium | reverse complement strand
ACTGCACGGGGCGCTTCATGTCACGCCGCCGCCTGGCTGTCGCGGCACCTGCCGCGCAGGGAATTCGGTAACGCTTCCGTAATCACGACGTCGACGAAGCGGCCGATCAGCGACGCATCGGCGTCGAAGTTCACCCAGCGGTTGTTCTCGGTTCTTCCCGTCACCTGGCTGGCGCTCTTCTTCGAGATCTTTTCCACCAGCACGCGCTGTGTCGTGCCGACCATCGCCTCGCTGATCATACGCGCCTGCTGGTTGATGCGCGTCTGCAGGATCTGCAGGCGCTCCTTCCTGACGTCCATCGGCGTATCGTCGCGGAGGTTCGCCGCCGGCGTGCCCGGGCGCGCGCTGTAGATGAAACTGAACGACTGGTCGAAGCCGATGTCACCGATCAGGTTCATCGTCGCCTCGAAGTCCCTGTCGGTCTCGCCGGGGAAGCCGACGATGAAATCCGACGCGATGGAGATGCCGGGGCGCGCCTCGCGCAACTTGCGGATCTTCTGCTTGTACTCGAGCGCCGTGTGGCCGCGCTTCATCGCCGCGAGGATCCGGTCCGAGCCATGCTGCACGGGCAGGTGCAGGTAGCTGGCGAGCTTCGGTACCTCGGCGTATGCCTGCACCAGACTGTCCGTGAACTCCACCGGGTGCGAGGTCGTGAAGCGGATCCGGTCGACGCCGTCCACGGCCGCGACGTAGTAGATCAGTGTCGCGAGGTCGGCAATCGAGCCGTCGTGCATCGGGCCCCGGTATGCGTTCACGTTCTGGCCGAGCAGGTTGATCTCACGCACGCCCTGCGCCGCGAGCCGCACGACTTCCGCGATCACGTCGTCGAGCGGCCGGCTGATCTCTTCGCCGCGCGTGTACGGCACAACACAGAAACTGCAGTACTTGCTGCACCCTTCCATGCAGGATACGAAGGCAGTGGCGCCTTCTGCGCGCGGCTCGGGCAGCCGGTCGAACTTTTCGATCTCGGGAAAGGACACATCGATGACCGAGACGCGCCGGCTGCCGGCTGCCTCGATCAGTTGTGGCAGCCGGTGCAGCGTCTGCGGCCCGAACACGACGTCGACGAACGGCGCACGGCGCGTGATCCCGTCGCCTTCCTGGCTGGCGACGCAGCCGCCGACGCCGATCATGACACCGTCACGCTGCTGCTTGATCGCGCGCCAGCGGCCGAGCTCGGAAAACACCTTTTCCTGCGCCTTCTCGCGTATCGAGCAGGTGTTGACGAGCAGCAGGTCGGCTTCCTCGGCGACGTCGGTCAGCTCATAGCCATGGGATGCGCGCAGCACGTCCGCCATCTTGTCCGAGTCGTACTCGTTCATCTGGCAACCGAAGGTCTTGATGTACAGCTTTTTCGCCATGCTGGAATATTACACCCTGATGTCGCCCAATGAATGCGACAGGCCGAGGTTCCGGCTGTTCCTCAACCGAAGTAAAGCGCAGCGCAGCGAGCCATGAGGTTGAGGAACAGCCGGAACCTCGGCCTCAGCTCATCTCAAATACCCCATGCTCTCCAGCTTCAGCATGATGCGGTGAGCGGCGAGGTCCGGCGATATGTTGGCGGTGTCGATCACCATCTCCGGGTTCTCCGGCACTTCGTACGGGTCGCTGATACCGGTGAATTCCTTGAGGATGCCGGCACGGGCCTTTGCATAGAGCCCCTTGCGGTCGCGCTCTTCGCACACTTCCAGCGGCGTCGCGACGTGGATCTCGATGAAGCCGCCGAGCGGCCGGATCATGTCGCGCACAGTGCGCCGGGTCGACGCGTAGGGCGCGATCGGCGCGCAGATCGCGATACCGCCGTTCTTGGTGATCTCGCTCGCCACGTAGCCGATGCGGCGGATATTGAGGTCGCGATGCTCCTTGGAGAAGCCGAGCTCGCTGGACAGGTTCTTGCGCACGATGTCGCCATCGAGCAGGCTGATCGCCCTGCCGCCGGCCTCCATGAGCTTCACCATCAGCGCGTTCGCGATCGTGGACTTGCCGGAACCCGACAGG
>DATIUU010000341.1:0-8611 GCA_035466635.1 Woeseiaceae bacterium | reverse complement strand
CAAAAACTCCTTCAGGGACTCACCTCCAGCGGTGCGGTTTCGGGTTTCGCCGGCGGTCTCGCCGGCAGCGCGCTCGTCGGGGCCATAAGCGGCAAGAAGGGCAAGAAGATGGCAAAGGGTGCGCTCAAGGTCGGCGCGCTTGCAGCGGTTGGCGGCCTCGCCTATACGGCGTACCAGCGTTACCGCCAGGGCGACCCGGCAAACAATGGTCGCTGGGCGCAGCATATACCCGAGGAGCGTTTCGCGGCGGTCGTGGATGCCGGGCAAGACAACGGGGCCCTGCTGCTGCTGCGTGCAATGATCACGGCCGCTGCTTCGGACGGCCACATGGACAGCGACGAGCGGGACCGCGTATTCGATGAGGCCGGCAAACTGGATCTGTCAGCGCAGGAAAAAGCGACGCTGTTCGACGAACTCCAGCGGCCGCTGACCATGCGCGACCTGGTATCGCAGGTCGATAGCCCGGAGGTCGCGGTCGAAGTCTATGCGGCCTCGCTGGTCGCCATTGACGAGACCCGGGAAGAGGGGCGCACCTACCTCCGTGCGCTGTCCCTTGCGCTCGATCTCCCGCCGGAACTGGTTTCGTCCGTTCACGAGCAGGTAGCGGCAGCCGACAAGGAAGGCGTGACGAGGCAATAGGGTATAATCCCGGCGGGCAAGAGCCGGGACATCCTCGCCTTATGAGCACAGCCAGTTTCGGGTGCGGCGCGAAATGCCGTGGTAAATTCGCGCCGTGACCTTATCGATTCCGGATTTCTCCAGGACACGCGTGGTCGTCGCCGGCGACGTCATGCTGGACCAGTACCTGTTCGGCGCAACCAGCCGCATCTCGCCGGAGGCGCCCGTGCCGGTCGTGCACGTGCAGAAGACCGACGACCGGCCCGGCGGGGCGGCGAACGTCGCCGTGAACCTGGCGTCGCTGGGCGTTAAGACACGCCTCATCGGCGCGGTCGGCAACGATGCCGCCGCGGACACGCTGGAGCGCCTGCTGACCGCCCACGGCATCGGTTGCGATTTCGCCCGGGTCAGCGATCGCCCGACAATCACCAAGACGCGCGTGCAAAGCCGTGGGCAGCAGCTCATCCGGCTCGACCAGGAGAATGCCGCCGACCTCCGCGACAGCGCGCTGGTCGACTCGCTCGCCGGCATCGTTGCCGGCGCCGGTGCCGTCGTGCTTTCCGATTACGGCAAGGGTGCGCTGACCGATGTGAGCAGCATGATTGCGCTGTGCCGCGCGGCCGGTGTGCCCGTGCTGGTCGACCCGAAGGGGCGCGACTTCGAGAAATACCGTGGGGCGACGTTGCTGACACCGAACCAGGGCGAGTTCGAAGCCGTGGCCGGGCACTGCGCGAGCGATGCCGAGCTGGCCGCACGCGGCTGGCAAATGGTCGAGGATCTCGAGCTGACGGCGCTGCTGGTTACCCGTAGCGAGAAAGGCATGATGCTGCTCGAGACCGGCAACGAGCCGCTGTTCCTTTCGACCCAGGCACGCGAGGTCTTCGATGTGACCGGTGCCGGCGACACCGTCATCGCCACGCTGGCGGGGGCGCTGGCCAGCGGTCAGACGCTCGCATCGGCGGCGGCCCTCGCGAACATCGCCGCGGGCCTCGTGGTTCGCAAAATCGGCGTCGCGACGGTGACGCCGGGCGAGATCCAGGTCGCATTGCACCAGCGCGGGCAGGGCGGGCGCGGCCTCGTTTCGCGGGACGAACTGCTGGTTTTCGTCGGCGAGGCGCGTTCGCGCAAAGAACGTATCGTCATGACGAACGGCTGCTTCGACATCCTGCATGCCGGTCACGTGGCGTACCTCGAGGAAGCGAAGAGCCTCGGCGACCGACTCATCGTCGCGGTCAACGACGACGAATCCGTGCGGCGGCTTAAGGGTGCCTCGCGGCCGATCAACGTCCTCGAAGATCGCATGCTGGTGCTGGCGGGTCTCGCGGCAGTCGACTGGGTGGTGCCGTTTGCGGACGATACCCCCGCGCAGTTGATCGCGGCCGTGTTGCCGGACGTGCTGGTCAAGGGCGGCGATTACCGTCCGGAGGAGATCGCGGGCGGCAAAGAAGTCCTGCAAAACGGCGGCGAGGTGCGGGTGCTCGGTTTTCGCGACGGCCATTCCACCAGCCGCATCATCGAGAAGCTCGGCGGCTGAGCGCGCCCGCGCATTGTGAGCAAGGCGTGCGCTTTTTCTACAACCTCCTGACCTACCTGCTGTTCCTGCCCTATGTCGGCTACTGGCTGGTCCGCGGCGTAACTAATCGCGCTTACCTGCACCGCCTCGGCGAGCGCCTCGGCATCGGCTATCCCCGGCTCGAGGGGTGTATCTGGATTCACGCGGTGTCCGTGGGTGAAGTCGTGGCCGCAGTGCCGCTCATCCGCGCGCTGGGCAGGCGCTATCCCGACCGGCCGCTGCTCGTGACCACGGTAACCCCGACCGGCGCGGCGCGCGTCGCCGCGCTGTTCGGCGACGAGGTTCACCATACCTACATTCCTTTCGAAACGCCGCCGATGGTCGATCGATTTTTCGCCGCCACGAACCCGGACGTTGCGCTGGTGCTGGAGACGGAGATCTGGCCGAACCTCTACCGGGGTTGCGGTGTGCGTGGCATCCCCCTGGTACTGGTGAGCGCACGGATTTCGCCGAAATCCGTGCGCAGCTACCGGCGACTGTTGCCGCTGTTTCGCGAGACCCTGTCGCACGGCATCGTCATCGCCGCGCAGAGCGAAGCCGACGCGGAGCGCTTCCTGTCGCTGGGTGCGGCCCCCGAACGCACACGGGTCACCGGCAACATCAAGTTCGACGTGGAACTGGCGCCGGATCTCCCGGTACGCGGCCGGGAACTGCGCGGCGAATTGTTCGGCGAGCGTCCCGTCTGGATCGCGGCGAGCACGCACGAGGGCGAAGAAGACCTCGTGCTGGAGGCTCACCGGACCCTGCAGGAGCAGCGCCCCGACCTGCTGCTCGTGCTGGTGCCACGTCATCCGCAGCGATTCCAGGGCGTGCGCGAGCTGGTGGTGAAACAGCGCCTGAGCGTCGTGGCCCGCACCGACGGCGTGCCGTGCGCCGCATCCACCCAGGTTTTTCTCGGCGACACGATGGGGGAATTGACGCTTTTTTATGCAGCCGCCGACGTCGCCTTCGTCGGCGGCAGCCTCGTGCCCGTCGGCGGGCACAACCTGCTGGAGCCCGCGGCGCTCGGGCTGCCGTTGCTCAGTGGTCCGTACGTGTTCAATGCGCAGGAGATCGCCGACATGTTCGTTGCCCGGCAGGCGTGCAGGATCGTGAACGATCCGGGAGAACTGGCCGACGCGGTGGCCGGCCTGCTGTCGGACGCGGCAACCGCGTCGCGCCTCGGCGAAGCGGGGCGCGATATCCTCGAGCGCAACCGTGGCGCCCTCGCGAGCCTGATGGCGATGATCGAGCCGCTGGTGGACTGAGCAGCGCTTACCCGGCCGCCTACTGCGTTTCCCGGCTGGCTTCCTGGGCGAACTGGTCTTCCGGCGGCTTGCGGGCTGTGAGGAACGGTTCGAGGCTCTCGAGATCCTGGACCTGCAGGGTTCCGGCAGCCTGCTTGAGCCGCATGACGTTCAGCAGGTAGTCGTACCTCGCCTGGTAGTAGTTCGTGATTGACTGGTACAGGGTACGCTGCGACAGCAATACGTCCACGATGGTGCGCGTACCGACGTCGAAACCCGCCTGGGTCGCATCGAGCGCGGTGCGGGCCGAGGACACGGCTTGCTCCAGCGCCTGCACACGGCTGATCTCGGCCAGGACACCGAGGTAGGAGTCCCGGGTCCGCCGGTCCGTTTCGCGCGTGACACGCTGCAGCTGTTCGCGTGCCGCGCGATGCAGATAGATCGCCTCCTTGACGCGCGACGAGGTTGCGCCGCCGGAAAAGATCGGCAGGTTGAACTGGATGCCGATGCTGTCCCGGTCGAAGTTGCTGTCGGCAGGCAACGGGCCGAAGCCGTCGAAGGTATCCTGGTCCTGGTTCGAGTCCGTCGAGCCGACGTTGGCCACGAGATCGACTGTCGGGTAGTGACCGTTACGGCGGAAGGATATTTCGTCCCGGGCCAGGGCCTCGTCGAGACGGCTCGAAACCAGGGCGAGATTTTGTGCCATGGCGAGATCCAGCCAGGCCTGTTCACTCGCCGGGTCCGGTGTCTTGAGCGGCAGGTTCTCGGTGGGTGCGGCCAGTTCCCTGACATAGGATCCCGTTATTTCCTGCAGAAAGTACCGGGCCGTAGCGAGTGAGCGTTTGGCCGCGATTTCGTTGGCGACCGCCTGGTCGTAAGCGGCCTGCGATTCCTGCACGTCGGTGATCGCGATGAGCCCGACTTCGAAACGCTGCTTGGCCTGCTCGAGCTGGCGGGCGATGGCATTGCGGTCCGCATGGATGGCGAGCAGCCTGTCCTCGGCACCGAGCACGTTGAAATAGGCTTCGGTCACGCGGACGATCAGGTCCTGCTGCGCCGCTTCCCGGTCGGCCTCGGCTCTCGCCACGATCTTGTCGGCCTGCCTGAGGCCCACGATCTGGTCCCAGCGAAACAGCGTCTGCCGCAGGTTGAAACTCCAGCGCGATGTCTCGTCGCTCACCTTGGTCTGGAACGAGAACGGCACAACGACGAAATTACCGGAGCCGACCGGCTGCTCGACAACCGTGTTCTGGATGCCCGCACCGTCGGACTCGGTCCTGGTCCAGTCGGCGCTGAGGCCGACCTGCGGCAGCAGCACACTTCGTGCCTGCGGCTCCGCTTCCAGCGCCGCCAGCCGGCGGGCCTCGGCTTCGTGAATTCGCGGGTCGCTCTGGAGCGCCTGCTGGTAGATCTCCAGCAGCGTGGCGGCCTGGGCCGGCACGGCTGTGGCGAGCATGGCGGCGGCAACCAGCAATGGCCTGAAAATCGTTGATTTCTGCATACGTCTGTATTCCGGGAGGTTCGGGGTGGGGAGTTGAATCTGAGTGTTATAGTATACTACATCACTAAACCAGTTGGGACAATCCATCGCTCGGGTCTACGTTGTCCGACGCCCGCGGCGCGTCGAAGTTCGGTTGGTCGATCTGCCGCCGCCGCTGCATCATACGTCGCCAAATCATAGATGCAGCATACGCCGAAGTGGTTTCTTGCGGACGCAAATCATTGCCGCTGTCAGAAGACGAACTGCGGGGGCGCGGTGCCATGAACGAGGGGTGCCAGCACCGTTTCGAACAGCGATTCGCTGTTCCAGTCGGCATTCCCGCTGCGGCGCACGAGGCGTGCCTCCATGGCCGGCGGCGAACCGACGACGACGAACAGGCGCCCGCCGGGTCGCAGCGCATCGACGAAGCGGGGATCGAACGTCTCGATCGACCCCGTCACCGCGATCGCATCGTAACGATCGCCAGGCAGTTCGCAGGTCGCATCCATGGTGCGCAGGGCCACGTTGTCGATACCGGCCCGCGCGAGTCTGGCGGCTGCGTCGCGCACGAAATCGCCGTGGATATCGACGGTCGTGACCGTAGCGGCAAGTCGCGCGAGGCAGGCCGTCAGGAATCCGCTGCCGGTACCGATCTCGAGCACGTGGTCGTTGCTGCCGAGATCGAGCGCCTGCAGTACGCGGCCCTCTACCGTGGGCGTCATCATGAACTCACCGTGGCCGAGCGGGATTTCCGTATCGGCGAAGGCGAGGGGCTCGTAGGGGCCGGGCACGAATTTCTCGCGCGGTACCTCCGATAGCACGGCAAGTACGGCGGGATCCAGCACGGTCCACGCCCGAACCTGCTGGTCGATCATTTGCCGGCGTGCGAAATCGATATTCATGCTCAAGTCGCTCATGGATTGCCCGGGTGCGCCACGCTGCCCTGCCATGAATTATGGTGAATCAAGGCAGCCGGCCCCGGCCACTGGGATATGCTTACAGACAGCCTATTTTACGGCACTTCCAACCTCGAAGTCGCGCCTGCGGTGACGGCGTTCGAGCGACTAATAATAACAAATGATCAATGAGCGGCATCACATTCGACACAACCTGACTGCATCTGCGATTGCGCTGTGGTTGCTACTTGCAGCAATGGCCCCGAGCCCCGATATTGGCGCCTGAATGAACTCCATGACGCTCATCGTGGTTACGCTGGCGTTGCTGCTGCTGGCGGTGACCGCTGCGCTCGTCGCCGCAGCCGTCGCCCGGCAGCGGCTGCAGAAGCGCATCCAGCGGCTGCGGAAGGAACTGGTCGAAGTCGCGGCTGATGCTTCCGTCGGTCACCGCCTGAGTGTCGGCGAGAACCGCGACATGGCGGACCTGGCCATCACCATCAATCGGCTGTTCGACGCGCTGGGCGAGCGTGACCAGATGATCCAGGGCCGCGACCGGCTGTTCAGGGACTTCGCGCGGACGCTGCCGGAGATCGTGCTGATTCATGACGAGAAGATCCGGCTGGCGAACGATTCGGCAGCCGCGCTGATCGGGGTCGAGCCCGCGCAACTCGTCGGCCGCGACGTCGTGGATCTCGTGAAACCCGCCTACCGGGCGCTGTTCCGCAAGTCCGTCGCGCGCCGCCTCGAGGGCGAGGAGGCGCCCCGGCGGCTCGAGATACAGCTCATCAATGGCGAGCGGGCCGGCCTGTGGGTCGAGGCGCAGAGCTCGACCATCGAATTTCAGGGGCAACCGGCGATTCTTACCGTGGCGCGTGACGTCAGCCATCGCAAGAGCCTCGAGGTCTCCCTGTCGCGCAGCAAGCGCGCGGCGCAATTCACGCTCGAGTCCATCGGCGAAGGCATCATCACGACGGACAACGACGGCCATATCGACTACATGAACCGCGCCGCCGAAACGCTGATCGGAACCGGCCGCGACGACGCGGCCGGGCACAAGGTCGGCGAACTCTTCACGCTCGTCGACGACTCCGACCGGCGCCCGCTCGGCGACCCGGTGGAGCGCTGCCTCGCGATGCGCCGCCGGGTCAACATGGGGCGCCGCGCGGTCATGGTTACCCAGGACGGCGAGCAGGAGCACTCGGTCGAGGTGTCGGCATCGCCGATTCGCGGTCCCGGCGAGAGCATTTCCGGCGCCGTCGTCGTGTTCCACGACGTCGCGGAACTGCGCGGCCTGACGCGCAAGATGAGCTACCAGGCGACACACGATCCGCTGACCGGTCTGATCAACCGCCGCGAGTTCGAACGCCGCCTGGACGAGGCGATGGATACGGCACATGCCGAAGAAGCCGTGCACATGCTGTTTTACATGGACCTCGATCGTTTCAAGGCGGTCAACGACAGCTGCGGCCACCTCGCGGGGGACAACATGCTCCGTGAGGTCGCAACGCTGATCAAGGAGCAGGTGCGCGACTCGGACTACGTGGGAAGGCTCGGCGGCGACGAGTTCGGTGCGCTGCTGATCGGCTGTCCGATCGACAAGGCGCGGCAGATCGCGACCGATATCTGCAATGCCGTCGCCGATTACCGTTTCGTCTGGAAAGACAAGATCTTCAACATCGGCATATCCATCGGCCTGGTCGAAATCAGCCATATCAGCGGCACCGTCCAGGACGTGATGAGCGCGGCGGATTCGGCCTGTTACGTCGCCAAGCAGGAAGGGCGGGGCAAGGTGCATATCTACTCTGCGCGGGATGAGGTCGTCGCGAGGGAGCGCGGCGATATCCGCTGGCTGCGCGAGCTGCAGGCCGCGCTGCACGAGGATTCCTTCGAACTCGCGGTGCAGCCGATCATCGCCATGGCCCGCGGCACCGACTCCGGACCTGCGGTGGAAGTACTCATCAGGCTGCCGGGCCGCGGCAGTGAGTCCGATACGGCGGACTTCCTGCGTCCTGCGCAGCGCTACCAGCTGATGCCGCAGATCGACCGCTGGGTGGTGAATGCGACGCTGACCGCGATTGCGAGTGGGGAACTGAAGATTGCCGGCCACCGCAGCTGCGCCGTAAACCTGTCCGGCCAGACGATCGCCGACGACGCCTTCCTGGGCTTCGTCGTGGACGCGCTCGATCGGACCGGCGTCGCGCCGTCGATGATCTGTTTCGAGGTCACCGAGAAAGCGATCCTGGAGAACGTGAAGCAGGCACAGCGCTTCATCGAGGTGCTGCACGGCATCGGCTGCGAATTCTCGCTGGACGATTTCGGCAGCGGCATGGGCTCGTTCTCCAGTCTCAAGCACCTGCCGATCGATTACCTGAAGATAGACGGCATGTACACGAACAACGTGCAGACCGACGAAGTGAACCAGGAGATGGTGGCGGCGATGATCAAGCTGGCGCGAGCCATGGAGTTCCGCGTGGTTGCGGAGCAGGTCGAACGCCAGGAGGACTTCGACTGGCTACGCGATGTCGGCGTCGACTTCGTGCAGGGCTATTTCGTCGACCGGCCCGTGAACCTGGGCGCGGCGGGCACGGGCACGTATCGTACGCTCAATCCGTAGGCACGGTTCTCGAACCGCGATGGTTCGCGGGCGCGCTCGCGCGATTCGGAACTCCAAAAAAAAGGTTCTTCGCACTTAGCCGGGGAAGGCGGCCTTGATCTTGAGGAAGAAGTATTCGTCGTCCCTGAATCCGTAAGCGGTGCGCTTGATGACCTTGATACGGTTGTTGATGCCCTCGATGAGGCTCGTGTGCAGGGGCCATTG
>DATIUU010000340.1:0-4082 GCA_035466635.1 Woeseiaceae bacterium | reverse complement strand
CGCGACCAGTTCCAGGCGTTCTTCGAGCGCAGCGACAGTTTCGCGCTCGGCGTCTGCAACGGCTGCCAGATGCTGTCGCACCTGCGCGAGCTGATACCGGGCTCGGACAACTGGCCGCGCTTCCTCAGGAATCGTTCCGAGCAGTTCGAAGCGCGGCTCAGCCTCGTGGAGGTGGTCGAGAGTCCCTCGCTGTTCCTCCAGGGCATGGCCGGTTCGCGCATGCCGATCGCGACCTCGCACGGCGAGGGGCGCGCCGCGTTCGCCAGCGACGATGCGCGCTATGCCGCGTCTTATACGGTGGCGCTGCGTTACGTGGACAACTACGGCCAGGTCGCGGATCGCTACCCCGCGAACCCGAACGGCTCGCGCGACGGAATCTGCGGCCTCGCGAACGAGGACGGCCGCGTTACGATCCTGATGCCGCATCCCGAACGCGTCGCGCTGACGCGCCAGAACTCCTGGCACCCGGGCAACTGGGGCATCGACGGCCCCTGGATGCGGATGTTCCGCAATGCGCGGCTAGCGGTGGGCTGATCAGGCCGACGAAGCGAGGTCTTCGTTGCCTTCTTGCACGAAAAAGCGCCGTACCTTGAGCGCACGCGTGAGCTTGCCGCGGCGCACGAAGCACTGGTAGAGCATGTCTTTCATCACTTCGAGCAGGATGCCTGCCTGGACGCGATTCAGCATGGGCAGCTGTTCTTCCTCACCGGCGTCGAACAGCACCGCCTTGATCGGGGCGAATGCGTCGTCGTCGATGCCCGCGATGTCCTGCGCCACCATCACTTCCTCGAACGCGCGCAGCTTGCCGCCTTCGCCGAGCGCGGCGTAGGCGGTGACGGCCGAGCGCCGGCACATCGAGGCGAAGGCGTTGAAATTGTTGGAGGAATAGCAGGACAGTGCCTCGCGGAACAGGACTTCGGTGTGTTTCGGCAGGTAGGAGAAGGCGAAACGCTCCTTGGGGCGCTCCAGTTCGACGAAGTTGCGGTAGAGCTCCACGCGGTCCTCGGAGAACGACTTGGTCGCGAAGCGCAGGAAGACCGGCGCGTGGCAGGCGTCGCACTGGTAGACGAAGCCGACGTGCTTCGGACGCGTCTCGATGACGTCCGCGGCTTGCGGGATCGACTGCGGCGTCATGTGCGAGTAGACGTTGCAATACGGGCACTCGAGCCCGATTTGCTCGTCCCCCTCGCTCACCAAACCCTGGTGCCTGTCCAGTGCTAGCGTCATTCGCTCAGACCGCTCGTTGTCGCCGGTCACCGTTGTCGTTATTGGCCGTGCCGGCGCTTGATTAATTATAGTACCGACGGGTCACAGCCCGCCGGTATACCCAGTATGCACCAAGGTTTTACCACGCCAGCGGCCCTTGGACATAATCCGGCAACCGCCGCAACCGCGGGAGCGGGCCTCGGCCCTCGCGATCTCAGCCCTGCTGATTCGCGGTTCGAGAACCGCTTGCGGTTGGTTGCGTACGCTAGCCTTCCAGGCGCCGGTAACGGATCCGGTGCGGACTGTCGGCTTCGGCGCCCAGGCGGCGCTTGCGGTCTTCCTCGTAGTCGGCGTAATTCCCGGAGAACCAGGTCACGACCGAATCGCCCTCGAACGCCAGGATGTGCGTGCAGATGCGGTCGAGGAACCAGCGATCGTGCGAGATCACGATCGCCGACCCCGGGAACTCGAGCAGCGCCTGCTCCAGCGCGCGCAGGGTCTCGACGTCGAGGTCATTGGTAGGCTCGTCGAGCAGCAGCAGGTTGCCGCCGGAGCGCAGCGTCTTCGCGAGGTGCACGCGGTTGCGCTCGCCGCCCGAGAGCAGGCCGATCTTCTGCTGTTGCTCCGCGCCGCGGAAATTGAAGCGCCCGACGTAGCGCCGCGACGGCGTCTCGTAGTTGCCGACCTTGATGAGGTCCTGGCCGTCGGCGATCTCCTCCCAGACGGTCTTGTTGTCATCGAGGCTGTCGCGAGACTGGTCCACGGCGGCGAGCTGCACGGTATCGCCGAGGCGGATGCTGCCGGAATCGGGTTGTTGCTCGCCCGTAATCATGCGGAAGAACGTCGTCTTGCCCGCCCCGTTCGGGCCGATGACTCCCACGATGCCGCCCGGGGGCAGCTGGAAGCTGAGGCCGTCGATCAGGAGCTTGTCGCCGAAGCCCTTGCGCAGGTTGTCGACCTCGAGGACCACGTCACCGAGGCGCGGGCCGGGCGGAATGTAGATCTCGTTGGTCTCGTTGCGCTGCTGGTAGGTCGACGAGGAGATTTCCTCGAACTGGCGCAGGCGCGCCTTGGACTTGGCGTGGCGGCCTTTCGGGTTGGAGCGCACCCACTCGAGCTCGGCCTGCATCGCCTTGCGGCGGGCCTTTTCGGCGGCCTCCTCGTTTGCCAGGCGCTGCTCCTTCTGCTCGAGCCACGACGAGTAGTTCCCTTCCCAGGGGATGCCGTGGCCGCGGTCCAGCTCGAGTATCCAGCCGGCCACGTTGTCCAGGAAATAGCGGTCGTGGGTGACGGCGATGACGGTGCTGGGGTACTCGTCGAGGAAACGTTCCAGCCAGGCGACCGATTCCGCGTCGAGGTGGTTGGTGGGCTCGTCCAGCAGCAGCATGTCGGGCTGCGACAGCAACAGCCGGCACAGCGCGACGCGGCGCTTCTCACCGCCGGAGAGCTTCGTGACATCGGCGTCCCATGGCGGCAGGCGCAGCGCGTCCGCCGCGATCTCGAGCTTGCGGTCCAGTTCCCAGGCGCCGGCCGCGTCGATCGCGTCCTGCAGCTTGCCCTGTTCCTCGAGCAGCGCGTTCATCTCGTCGTCGGACATCGGCTCGGCGAACTTCTCGCTGATCTCGTTGAAGCGGTCGACCAGCGCCTTGGTCTCGGCGACGCCGTCCTCGACGTTGCCGCGCACGTCCTTCGCGGGGTCGAGTTCGGGCTCCTGCGGCAGGTAGCCGATCTTGATGCCGGGCTGCGGCCGCGCCTCGCCGTCGATGTCGGTGTCGATGCCCGCCATGATGCGCAGCAGCGTCGATTTGCCGGATCCGTTCAGGCCGAGCACGCCGATCTTGGCGCCCGGGAAGAAGGACAGCGAGATGTCGCGGATGATCTGGCGTTTCGGCGGGACGACCTTGGCCACCCGGTTCATCGTGTATATGTATTGCGCCATTTCTCTTGGGATGTCGTTGAGGAGCGCGCATTATCCGGTATGCTGCCGCGATAGCAAATCATGCTGTGACGCCCATGAGTGACCCTGTACTGGTTTATCGAGGCCCGGAACTCGCGGCCTACGGTTTCGGTGACCCGCATCCCTTCGGCACCGATCGGCACGACGTTTTCCACAGCGAGCTGGCGGCAGCGAATCTCGGCGACGCGCTGCGGTTCATGACGCCGCGCCGCGCGACGGTCGACGAATTGCTGCTGTTTCACACCCCGGACTACATCGACAGGGTCTCGCGCCTGTCGAAGGAGGGCCGGGGCTACCTCGACGATGGCGACACACCGGCGCTGCCCGGCATCTTCGATGCCGCGTCGGACGTCGTCGGCACCACGCTGGCGGCCGTCGACGCCGTGATGCACGGCGAGGGGAAGCGGGCATTCGTGCCCATCGCGGGGCTGCACCATGCCGCCCGCGACCGGGCAGCGGGGTTCTGCGTCTTCAACGACTGCGGCGTGGCCGCCGAGTACCTGCGGCACCGGCACGGGTTGAGCCGGGTCGCGTACGTGGATATCGACGCTCACCATGGCGACGGCGTCTTCTATGGCTTCGTCGACGATCCCGACCTGATCTTCGCCGACATCCACGAGGATGGCCGGTACCTGTACCCGGGCACCGGCGCGGCCGAGGAAACCGGCACGGGCAGGGCGCGGGGCACCAAGCTGAACGTGCCCCTGGCGCCGGGCGCGGACGATGCGGACTTCCGCATGGCGTGGCGCCGGGTCGAGGCCTACCTGGACGCGGCCAGGCCCGAGTTCATCCTCTTCCAGTGCGGCGCGGACAGCCTCGAAGGCGACCCGATCACGCATTTATGCTTCTCGGAGCAGGCGCACGCGGATGCGGCGGCAACCCTTTGCCGGCTCGCGGACAAGCATTGTGGCGGCCGCCT
>DATIUU010000339.1:0-5617 GCA_035466635.1 Woeseiaceae bacterium | reverse complement strand
GGGGATCAGCACGACGTTCGCACCGTTCGACAACAACCTCGATTTCGGCCTGTTCTACATCCAGCAGGACATCGACGGCCTCACCGACCGGCAGGCCGTCGGCGCCGAGCTGCGCTACTTCGGCGACAACCAGTCCCTCTGGAGCATCGTCGATTACGACGTCGAGTTCGAGGAGCTGGGCAGCCTGTTCGTGCAGGGCAGCTGGCGCCTGCCCGCCAACTTCACCGTCACCGGCGTCGTGGACCGGCGGCGCAGCCCGTTCCTCAGCCTCGGCAACGCGCTCGTCGGCCAACAGCTCGAGTCCTTCGAGGAATTGCGCCTGTTCTTCACGGAAGAGGAAATCCGCCAGTTCGCTCTCGACCGCTCAGCCGCCACCACCACCTACACCTTCGGGCTGTCGCGTCCGTTCACGCCCAAGCTCAGCGCAAACTTCAATGCGAGCATCTCGTCGATCGATGCCACGCCCGAGTCCGGCGGCGTGGCGGCGACGCCCGACAGTGAATACAGCTATTACTCCGCCGACATCGTGGCGAGCAGCCTGTTCACCGAGGGCGACGTCGGGATTTTCGGGGTCCGCTATGCCGTTTCGGAAACGACCGACGTGTACTCGACCATGTTCGACACGCGCTTCCCGATCGGCCGCGCGTGGCGCATCAGCCCGCGCCTGCGGATCGACTACCGCGAGATCAAAACCGACCAGAGCACGCAGTGGATCTACACGCCGGGCCTGCGCGTGCAATACCGCATGGGGCGGCGCGTACGCTTCGAGCTGCAGACCGGCAAGCAGTTCTCGACGCGCGAGATGACCAGGTCGGACCAGGACCGCGAGTCCTGGTTCGTCAACGCCGGCTACCAGCTGTTCTTCTGAGGGACGCCATGATGACTACGCGGATACTCCTCTCGACTGCGCTGCTCGCGCTGCTCCTCGGCACCGGCTGCGTTTCGACGACCACTCTCGTGGAGGAGAAACTCGACCTCGGCACCGGCGTGACGGTCACGCACGCCACCGCACCGATCACGCTGTACCGCGACAACTCCGCTTACGCCGCTCACGCGCGCGACTACGTGTACCTGGGGCCTGTCGAGATCAACCGCATGGGTGAGTATTCCTATTACCTCTGGCTCGGCATCTGGAGCACGATCAGCGATGCGGAACGGTCGTACCAGCGCGACGGGTTCGAATCGATCACGATCTACGCCGACGGCGAACCACTGCAACTCGAACTCGCCGGCTGGACGCTCGACGCCATCGGGGTCTCCGAGCCCGTCTACATCAAGCCCGTGGCATCCGCGGCCGACGCCTACTACCGTGTCACGATCGACCAGATCCGGCTTATTGCGAACGCCCGGGACATCGAGCTGCATACCGGATCCGCGCCCGCCAGGGTCTACCTGATGTGGGACAGGCAGGGTTCGGCACACGCATCGCTGCGCGAATTCCTCGATCGCAGCCTTTACGGGGCAACGGCACTTCACCGGCCGTAAAGCACCGCCGCCCCGCAGGAACCCGGCTCAGAACGTAACGACCGCTCCCAGCGTCAGCATGCGCCCGGCGCCCCAGAGACGCTCGCCCGGCGGAATTTCGACGTTACTGACGCGATTCACGCCCGCGAGGTGATCCTGGTAGCCGCGGTCGAACAGGTTGCTGGCTTCGATATCGAGGCGCACCCGGCGGCTCGCGTTCCACGACAACGCCGCGTTCACGACGCCGTACCCGGCCGTCGCCTGTTCGTCGTTGTAGGCGGACACGCGGTCCTGCTGATCGTAAGCGATGACTTCCCCGCGCGCCGACCAGGCACCGTCGACGAAGTTCAGGGCAACGCTCGCGTTCAGCGGCGGCAGGCGGTAGAGGTTGTCCGCGACATCGGTGCGGCGTCCGCGCGTGTAGCTCGCGCTGCCCTCGATGCCGAGGCGCTCCGTCAGCGAGTAGCGCCAGCCCAGGTCCAGCCCGTAGATCTCCGCGTCCACGTTGTCGAACTGCAGGGCACCGCTGCCCGACATCATCGTGGCCAGCATGTTCGCCGGCATGACAGTCGCGGGTACGCCCTGGATATAGTCGTGCACGTCGCGGAAGTACGCCTGCGGGCTGATCGAGAAACGCTCGCCGCTCCAGTCGACCCCGAGGGCTATCTCGTTGGAGCGCTCGGCGCCGAGTTCCAGGTTGCCGATGTAGCTGCGGCCATCCGCGAGGCCGCCCGTCGCCTGCAGGGGCAGCCAGAGATACAGCTCCTGGTAGGATGGCGCGCGGGTCCTCGAACCGACGTCCACGTGCACGGTCAGGTCGCGGGACACGCGGCGCGAGTATTTGAGCACAGCCTCGACATTGCCATAGGAGAGATTCCTGTCCGCCGCATTGAACGCCTGTGCGAGTTGCGCGGCGTTCATCCCCATCATGTCCGCCAGCCCGCCGAAGGAGACCTCGCCCGCATCGGCCGACACGTCGACGTAGCGCAGTCCGAGCTCCCAGTCGGAATCCGCGGATTCGCGGGTGATCGCCGAGAAGGCGCTGACGACGTCCCGTTCGACGTCGTTGAAGTTCTGGATGAAGAACATCGCGTTGTTCGGGTTCGTAATGAGCGAATCGTGCGCCGCAAAGCGGCCGTCGACACCGGCAGTGAGCGCAAGATCGCCCATCGAGTAGTCGGACTCGACCGCAAATACGAAACCGTCACCGCCCGCCCGGTTCTGGCGGAACTGCATCGGCGAGTCCGGTGAAGGCCTGAGCGAGAAATTGTCCATGACGTGGTCGACGTCGTTGTAGCCGATCCTCGCGCGCAGGTTCAGGTCCGGTGAGACCCGGCGCCCGAAGCTCGCTCCGTACAGTTTCGCGTCGATGTAACGGATATCCATGGCAAGCGCGGGCGTGCCGGTGTCCTCCGTATCCAGGGAGCCCGCGAAGACCTGGAACTCGTTGCGATCGTCGCGGTAGGCATAGCTCGCATCGAGCCGGTCGCGGGAGAACTGCGAGGGCACGATTCGGCCTTCGGGCGTGTCCAGGTCGTCGGCACGATCCGACTGCCCCACCAGCGAGAAGCGATGCGCACGATTCGCTGCCGTCAGGCGACCCGCGAGTGACGCCGTATCGCCATTGTCAGCGTAGCGTGCTCCCGCCATGCCGCTGAAATCGAACCGCTCGCCACTCGAGAAGTCGCCGCGGTTGATCTCTGCATCGACATGGCCGCCGATCGCCTCGGGCGCGGTCGCGACACCGGGGATGCCGCGCTCCAGCGTCAGTTGCCCGGTGATCATCGGCGAGACATACGACAATGGCGGATCCATGGAATTGGGGCCGCCGCCTATGACGCCGAGGCCGTCGATGCTGACCGAAACGCGATCGCCGAACATGCCACGGTACTGGGCAATGCCGCTCAGCCTGCCATTCTGGTTGCGATTCGCGCCCGGCAGGCGGCTCAGGGCCTCTGCGACGTCGACCACGAACTCCTGCTCGACGACGATGCTTGCGACGCGCGAGGACAGGTGCCTGCCGGAAACCACGATCTCGTCGATGGACTGCTCAGCGCCCTCGTCCTGACCGCGGGTAGTTTCGGCCGCTGCAGCCACCGGCATGGATAGCAGCGCGCCCAGCAGCGCAACCGCTGCCGCTTCTGTTGCATTCATTGTTCTGACTCCGTAACGCCGGCCGTGCGCAAGGCAGGGCCGGTCGCATCTGTTTTGTAGTTATTCGTCGGTTACAGTGCGTATTACGGGATGGGTGGGGCGCGCGCGGAATAGACGCCGGCATGGCCCCGGAGCCGCTGCACCAGCGGCGCGGCAACGAGCACACCGAGCGGTGGCTGTATCGCAGGCCCGGGAGTCTGGACCTCGTCGATGCATGCCATCGACAGGATATGAGCGATGCTGCACTCGCCGGCGGATGCACGCTCGTCGTGACCCCCATGGCCGCTGTGGCCCGCATGGTGGCCATGGCCGCCGAGGGCCTCCATGAAGCCGGCCGGCAGCCCGTCGTGACACAACTCGAACAGCAGGCCCGTGCCCGGTGCAGCAGGCATGTAGCCCGCCGGTACGAAGGCGCGCAGAATCGCCGCAGCCAACAAGACCGTTACGAGGGAGCGCCATTTTCGCGTCGCAAGCTGCATAATAGTGTCCGGCCGGCAATGCCAGCGGTGCAGCTTCACCGTATACTGGTGCCCGCTGCAATGGCAATGGCCTTGCGTCAAATCCGGTCGAAAGTACAGGTCGGAGTATCACCCATCGGACAGCCCGCACGGGTTTCCGGGTGGTCGCCGCGCGAGAATTGTTGCCGCAACATCGGCCTGGGACCGGATTTGGGCGATACAGACACAAAGATCCTGATTGTCGACGATCACGCACTGCTGCGCGAAGGGCTGCAATCGCTGCTTTCTGCCGAACCCGGCCTGCGGGTCGTGGGCACCGCGGAGAACGCGGAAGCGGCGCTGGACAAAATCGCCAGCCTGCAACCGGACGTGGTGATCACGGACCTCGCCATGCCCGAAACCGGCAACGTCGACGCAATTCGTCTCATCCGGGAAGCGCACCCGGACGTCAGCATTCTCGCACTGACTTTCCACAGGGAAGACGGTTATATCCACGCTGCCTTGCAGGCCGGCGCGGACGGCTACGTATTGAAGGACGACAGCCGTGACGAACTCGTGATCGCCATCGGCAGCGTGAAGAAAGGCAAGAATTACCTGAGCCCGGCGATCTGCGGCCGCGTGATCGAGGGCTACCTGTCCGGTGTCAAGAAGAAGCGGCTCGAGCCGTCGTGGCACGCGCTGACACGCCGCGAACGCCAGGTCATCCGCATGATCGCGGAGGGTCTCAAGACACGTGAGATTGCAGAACGGTTGTCGCTGAGTCCGAAAACGGTCGAGAAGCATCGCACCAACATGATGAACAAGCTGAACCTGCACAGCGTTTCCGCCGTCACCCTGTACGCGATCCAGAGCGGACTCATCAACGAGTAACGGCGCGCCGGCGAACCGCAATCCGGCGGGACTTACTCCTCTTCGAGCAGGCTTTTCACGGCGCGCAGTATTTCCTGCCGGTCGAAGGGTTTCGTGAGGGTGCGGTCAGCGCCCGCGCTGCTTGCACTCGCCAGGTAGGATCGCGTCGAAATCGCATCCGGCTCGTACGGTTCGGGCGCGGCCTTGCCGCCGCCCGAGATGACGATGATCCGCGTGTTGCGAAACTTCTCCCGTATCTTGCGCGCGGTCGTGATGCCGTCGATGCCCGGCATGATCACGTCGGTTATCACCAGGTCCGCGCCTTCTCGCTTCATCAGCTCGAGGCCCTCGTTGCCGGTCGCGGCCACGGCTACCTCGTAACCGGCGCGTTCGAGTACCTGCTTCAGGGCAGCCCGTACGTGCTCTTCGTCATCGACTATCAGGATTCTTGCCATTACATGCCCTCTTTTTTCTCTATCGAGATTGATCGTCGCGCCCAAGCGACGGCAGGTAGACGCTGAAGCGCGTGCCCTTGCCCGGCTCGCTCTCGACGACGATCTCGCCACCGTGCCGTTCCACGATCCCGTGGACGACCGACAACCCCAGCCCAGTGCCCTTCCCGACCTCCTGCGTGGTGAAGAAAGGCTCGAAGATTCGTTCCTGTGTTGCAGCATCCATGCCCCTGCCGGTGT
>DATIUU010000338.1:0-6061 GCA_035466635.1 Woeseiaceae bacterium | reverse complement strand
TGATTCTCCGGCTGCGCGTGGCAGCGCGAATGCTTGACGTTGGCGGGCGGCGGTATTCTACGCACTAAATTGGAGCAACGGAATTGTCAGGGCGTCCCCAGCAGTCGCGCTTTCGCCAGCAGCCGTTCCATCACGACGTTGAAGACCTCGACGTCCTCGTCCTTGAGCCCGTGCAGGAGATCACGCTCGAACTGCAGCGCGAGCGGCGCGACCTCGTCGTGGACGCGTTTGCCTTCCTCGGAGAGATTGAGGATGGAGCGGCGCCGGTCGGCGTCCGCGAACTCGCGATCGAGCCGGCCGTTCTTGATGAGCTTGGTAACGGCGCGGCTCACGGCCACCTTGTCGAGCATGGTGCGCTCGGCCACCTCGACCGCCGACAGGCCCGGGAAGCGTCCCAGGATCGCTATAACGCGCCACTCCGGGATCGTCAGCCCGAAGCGCTTGTCGTAGACGCCCGCGATCTTGGTGCTCACGGTATGAGAGAGCACCGCCAGCCGGTAGGGCAGGAAGTCCTCGAGGATCAACTCGTCGGTCATTGTCGTTCTCGTTGTATTCGGGTGCTGCCCGGGGAACGTTACCACAAGCCGGATGGCGTTCAACCGTGGAACAAACCTATGGATGCCGTCAGGCGAGATGCGGCAGGTGCAGGTACTCGAGCGACTGCATCTCGATGAGCCGGCTCACTGTGCGCTCGAACTCGAAACGCAGGCGGCTGCCCGAGTAAAGCGCCTCAGGCGGCCGGGCGGCCGATACCACGAGCTTGACGTGGCGATCGTAGAATTCGTCGACGAGGGCGACGAACCGGCGTGCCTGGTTCTCGTGGTACTCGTCGAGTTCCGGTACGCCGGACAGGATGATTGTCGGGTACCAGCGCGCGATCTCGATGTAGTCGGCCTGGCTGCGGGGGCCGTCGCAGAGCGCCCGGAAATCGAACCAGGCGATGCCCTTTGCAGAGCGGCGGGCCTTCAGCACGCGGCCGTTGACCTCGATTTCATGGTGTTCCTCGACCCGGCTCGACGCCGACTCGCCGAAAAACTCGCGGAGCCGGGCCCGCGCCCGTTCGTCGTCGGGCGTGAGATAGGTGCCCGCCTGCTGCAGGAGTTCGAGCCGGTAGTCCGTGTCGCCGGCGAGCTCGACGACGCGCGTATGCCGGTTCAGGGCGTCGATCGCGGGGAGAAACCGCTGCCGTTGCAGGCCGTCCCGATACAGTTCGTCCGGGTGCGTGTTCGACGTCGCGACCAGCGTCACGCCCTCGTCGAAGAGTCCCTGCAGCAGGCGCCCGAGGATCATTGCGTCGCCGATGTCGCTCACGTAGAACTCGTCGAAACACAGCACGCGGGCCCTGGCGGCCATGTCGCGGGCGACCGCAGCGAGCGGGTCCTGGACGTCGCCCAGCGCGCGCAGCCGGTCGTGGACCTCTTTCATGATGCGGTGAAAGTGCGCGCGGTGCTTGTGCTCGATGGACAGCGTCTCGAAGAACAGGTCCATGAGGAAGGTCTTGCCGCGACCGACGCCGCCCCAGAGATACAAACCCCGGGTCGCCGGCGCCGCGGTCCGTTCGCGTGCCAGCAGCCGTGCGAGGCCGCGTTTCGGCGGCGGCGCGGCCAGGAGCCGCTCCTGCAGATCGGCGAGCAAATCGACGACGATCGACTGGGACGGGTCACGCACGTGTCCGTGCTGCAGCAGATGCTGCTCGTAAGCGTCACGAATACTCAATGATGCGATCGCCCGCGGTGTCTGTGAGGATGTGGTCGTCAAGGTTACAATGCACCACTCAGTGTCGCCAGACGCGAGGTCTGCGGCAACCGTCAGCCAGGCAGCAACAACGGACAATCATGACTGAAGCCATCGAACGTGAATCCATGGAATTCGACGTCGTCATCATCGGCGCGGGCCCGGCCGGTCTCGCGGCCGCATGCCGGCTCATGCAACTCGATAGCAGCCTGTCGGTCGTCGTAGTCGAAAAAGGCTCCGAAATCGGGGCGCATATCCTGTCGGGCAACGTCTTCGAGCCCACGGCCCTCGACGAGCTGTATCCCGATTGGCGCAACATGGGCGCGCCCGTGACGACGGCCGTCAAGGGCGACGACGTCCATTACCTGACCAGCGATTCCGGCGGCATCAAGGTGCCCGGACTGTTCGTGCCGCGGCCGATGCACAACGAGGGCAATTACATCATCAGCCTGGGCCGCCTTTGCCAGTGGCTCGGCGAGCAGGCGGAGAACGCGGGCGTGAACGTGTTTCCGGGTTTTGCCGCCGCGGAAGTGCTTTACGACGAGCAGGGACGCGTCAGGGGCGTTGCGACGAGCGACCTCGGCATCGGCCGGGATGGCGAGAAGAAGGCCGGCTACCAGCCGGGCTATGAACTGCTCGGCAAGTACACGATTTTTGCCGAGGGCGTGCGCGGCAATCTCAGCGAAGAGCTGATGCGCAGGTTCGATCTGCGCGCCGATGCGGACCCGCAGCACTACGGCATCGGATTCAAGGAGATCTGGGAGGTCGAGCCGGACCGTCACGACGAGGGCCTCGTGGTGCATTCGATGGGCTGGCCGCTCGACAACCACACCGAGGGCGGCGGCTTCCTCTACCATGCATCCGGCAACCAGGTGTATCTCGGCTTCATCATCGCGCTCGGTTACCGCAATCCGCACCTGGCGCCCTTCGACGAGTTCCAGCGCTGGAAACACCATCCGCGCATCCGCAAGTACCTCGAGGGCGGCAGCCGGATCGCCTATGGCGCGCGCGCGGTCAACAAGGGCGGCCTGCAGTCGCTGCCGAAGCTCGTGTTCCCGGGCGGCATGCTCGTCGGCTGCGGCGCCGGTTTCCTGAACGGCATCAAGATCAAGGGCGCACACACGGCGATGAAGACCGGCATGCTGGCCGCGGAGAGCGTGCACGAGGCGCTGGCGGCGGGCGATGCCGGCCACGGCGTGCTCGACGGCTACAGCAAGGCCGTCGAGGCATCCTGGGTGCACAAGGAACTGCACAGTGCGCGCAATTTCGGACCCGGGCTGCACAAGCTCGGCACGTTCTGGGGATCCGCGTTCACCTTCGTCGACCAGAACATCGCCTTCGGCAAGCTGCCGTTCACCTGGCGCAACAGGGACCCGGATCACGAGCAGCTCGACGAAGCGGCGAACGCCACGCCGATCGACTACCCGAAGCCCGACGGCGTCATCAGCTTCGACCGGCTGTCGTCCGTGTTCCTGTCGAGCACGAATCACGAGGAGGACCAGCCGTCGCACCTGAAGCTGAAGGACCCTTCCGTGCCGGTCGAGTACAACCTGCCGAAATACGACGAGCCCGCGCAGCGTTACTGCCCGGCGGGCGTCTACGAAATCGTCGAGGAAGGTGGCCAGCCGAGGTTCAAGATCAGTGCCAGCAACTGCGTGCACTGCAAGACCTGCGACATCAAGGATCCGACCCAGAACATCGTGTGGACGGTGCCGGAAGGGGGCGGGGGGCCGAACTACTCCGGCATGTAGTTCGCTCGAGTATCGCGCGCTGGCGAGCCGGGGCATTTGTCGCCCTCATGGCTCGTCGCGCTGCGCGCGGCTGTGCTTTACTTCGGTTGACAAACGCCCCGGCTCGCCAGCGGGATGCATCGACGTCGCATTCGAAAACGCGCGAGGCCGGAGTAGGTTCTTATGAAAATATCAGGAGTTCGATCCGCGATCGCAGTTTGAAAATCGATCCTGCGGCCGGGTTTCCTGTAGGAGCGCGCCTCGGCGCGCGATCGCGGTTCGAGAACCGCTCCTACAGCCGGGTCAGCGACGGTAGCACCGGTGCCCGGTTCGGGGTGTTTGCCGACGAGGCCTCAAGCGAGCGCAGCGAGCAGCCCGGCGGTAAACACCCCGAACCGGGCACATGGCGGCAATGCTTTTCTTACTTGGGCTGCATCCGGATGGCGCCGTCGACGCGGATCGTCTCGGCGTTCACCATCGTATTGCCGTAGATGAACGCGACCGTGTCCGCGTATTCCTCGGGAAGCCCGAGGCGCGGCGGGAACGGCACCTGCCTGCCGAGCGACGCCTGCACCTCTTCGGGCATCCCGGCCATCATCGGGGTCCTGAATATGCCCGGCGCGATCGTGTTGACGCGGATGCCGAATTGCGCGAACTCGCGCGCGAGCGGCAGCATCATGCCGACGACGCCGCCCTTGGAAGCGGAGTAGGCCGCCTGCCCGATCTGGCCCTCGAAGGCCGCGATCGAGGCGGTGCCGATGACGACGCCGCGTTCGCCGCCCGGGTCCGGATCGTTCCGCTGCATGATGGCAGCGGCTTCCTTGGTCACGTTGTAGGTGCCAACGAGGTTGACCTGGATGACCCGGTTGAAATTCTCGGTCGGCCAGGGACCCTCGCGCCCGAGCGTGCGGCCGGCGGTGGCGATACCCGCGCAGTTCACGGCCAGCGTGATGCCGCCCATGAACTCGCTCGCGGCCTGCACCGCGGCGCGCACCGCGGCTTCGTTCGACACGTCGGTCTGGACGAATTTCGCGCGCGTGCCGAGCGAGGCGGCGCTGGCTTCGCCCTGGTCGCTGTTGACATCGAGTAATACCGCGTAGCCCCCGGCGTCGACGATGCGCTTGGCGGTTGCATAGCCCAGCCCTGAGGCACCGCCGGAAACGACGGCCCTGGCAGTCGATAGATCCACGTTTGCTCCTAGTCGATTTCGAGCGCAACGGCGGTCGCTTCGCCGCCGCCGATGCACTGCGTTGCTATACCGCGCTTCAGGTTACGCGCGCGCATCGCGTGCAGCAACGTCGTCGTGATGCGCGCACCGGTCGCCCCGATGGGGTGGCCGAGCGCGCAGGCGCCGCCGTTGACGTTCACCTTGGCGTGATCGATGCCGCAATCCTTCATGGCGGCCATCGTTACGCAGGCGAACGCCTCGTTGATCTCGTAGATGTCGACGTCGTCGGGCGTCCAGCCCAGCCTTTCGTGCAAGGTCTTCAGAGCATAGACCGGCGCGGTCGTGAACCAGGCCGGCTCGTGTGCGAATGCCGAATGACCGACGATGCGAGCCAGCGGCTGCAGGCCGCGTTTCGCGGCTTCCGACGCCCGCATAATGACCAGCGCCGCCGCGCCGTCCGAGATCGACGACGAACTGGCCGCGGTTACCGTACCGTCCTTGGCGAACGCCGGCCGCAGGTTGGGGATCTTGTCGACGCTGACCGTGCCCGGCACTTCGTCCACGCTCACCGTCACGTCGCCCTTGCGCGACTTGACGGTCACCGGCGTGATCTCGGCATCGAAAGAGCCGTCACCGGCAGCACGCGTCGCGCGCGTCACCGACTCGATCGCAAACGCATCCTGGTCTTCGCGCGTGAAGCCGTACTTCTGCGACGTCGCCTCGGCGAAGTGGCCCATCATGTGGCCTTCGTAGATGTCCTGCAGGCCGTCGTAGAACATGTGATCGAGGATTTCCTGGTGGCCCATCCGGTAACCCTTGCGGGCCTTCGGCATGAGATACGGCGCATTCGTCATGGATTCCAGTCCGCCGGCGACAACCACGCCCGCGCTGCCCGCGGCGATGAGATCATGGCCGAGCACGAGGGCCTCCATGCCGGAGCCGCACATCTTGTTGACGGTCGCGCACGGCACGCCTTTCGGCAGCCCGGCGCCCAGTGCCGCCTGGCGCGCCGGCGCCTGGCCGAGCCCGGCGGGGAGTACGCAACCCATTATCACGCGGCCGACGTCTCCCGGCTCGACGCCCGACTCAGCGACGGCGGCGGCAACGGCAGCTGCGCCCAGGTCGGTCGCACTGATGTCCGAGAAGACACCCTGGAAGGCGCCTATGGGGGTGCGCTTTGCGGCGACGATGACAACAGGATCGGTACTCATTGGTTTTCTCCGGGCTTTTTTTCCAAGGGGCTCCCCACTTTGGCGGGATTCTTTTTGCAGCGCAACAATAATTGCGCCGCGTTAGTCTAAAGTCGCAAGCAAGTCCGGCTCGTCGAGCGCCGCGAGTATGCGCTGGCGCGCCGTTTCTGCGAGCGTGTGATGATTACAGTAAGCGGCGTCGTCAGGCAAGATCGGCGGCAGGATATCCGCCCGGATCT
>DATIUU010000337.1:0-2051 GCA_035466635.1 Woeseiaceae bacterium | reverse complement strand
GAGCGAGACGCTGCTCGATGCGGTCGCCGGCGTCGGCGAACGCCGTGCCGGCGCAAAGCAGCAGCCCTGTCGTGATGATGACACTTTTCCTTATGTCCATGATCCTCTCCGTGGTTAGCTTGCGAATTGCTTGCTGTCAGTACAAGCAACGCGGTTGCGCACCGCAGGTTGACGCAAGCAGCCGCGTAATCGGGGGATTATTGTCAAATCAGGCCGCCGGGGCGGCGCTTGCCGGCGTCAGACGTGCTGCATGAGAACGGGCAGGCGCGCTTCGTGAATCAGGAACTCGGTCGTTCCGCCCAGCACCTTCTCGTACCAGCGCTGCCGGCTGTAAGCGCCGGAAACGACGAGGTCGGCTTGCGCCTCCGCGCAGGCATCCATGAGCTCGGACTCGACGTGACGGCCGCGTGTCCTGACGTGCTGCGCCTTGATGCCCCAGTGCTTGAGATAGGCTTTGAGCTGCGTCGCCTTCGGCCCCGGCCGGTCCTCGGGCCCGCAGGTCACGATCGTGATCTCGGCCGCGTGCTGCAGGAGCGGGATCGAGGCCTTGACCGTCCGCGCCACGCGCGGCCCCTGGTCCCACGCGATGCAGATCCGCTCACCGAGCTGGCTGCGGCCCGTCTGCGGCAACAGCAGGACCGGGCAGGAACCGCGCATCAGGGCCGTATCGACGAACACGCGTGCCACGCCGTTCGGGCGCCTGGGCCGCGACACGACGATGAGGTCGGCCATCGGCCCGACGATCCGCATGACCTTCTCGGGCGAGCCCACGCGCTCCGTCCAGATGGCACCGGGCGCGGCGCGCGCATGACGCATGATCTCGTAGCCGTGTTCCGCGGCGATCTTCGTGTAGAGCGTCTCGGCGGCAGCCGGCGCCTCCGGGGTGCTCTTCTTGCGCCAGGCGGCGGCGGCGAACTCGGATGACAGGGTCAGGTCGGATTCCTGGTGCGGCCGTATGTGACAACCGCTCACACTCGCCTGCAGTTTCTTGCCGAGTTCGAACGCCGTGTTCAGTGCTCGTGCGCACTCAGGGCGGTCGGCAACCGGTACCAGGATGACTCTCATCGACCTTCTCCGCGTGGTTGAGCGATGAGCATGGCACCCCATTTTTCGATCGACAAGCAGGCTTTATACGTACTGCGGGAGGCGCGATTCGCGCACCGGGGCCCGCTCCTGCGGCGCGAATCGCGGTTCCAGAACGGCTCTTACAGACGCTCCGTTGACCTGGAGCGGGCCTGGGCCCGCGATCGGACACAGCTCGGGAACCGCGCCTACGTCAGCACCCGGTCGAGGTCCCGGCACAGGTCCTCTGCGTCCTCGAGGCCCACCGAGAGCCGCATGACGCCGTCGCCGGCATAGTGCCGAAACGCCGCGAGCTGCTCGCCCTCCAGCCGGTAGCTCGACTCCATGATCTGCCCGGTGCCGATCCAGTAGACGAGGCTGCGGTGGTGGCCGAGGCTGACGGCGTAATGGATGACCTGCAGTTCGTCGATCATCTTCTTCGCGACCGCGGGCCCGTCCTCGACCTGAAACGACAGCATCCCCGAGAAGCCGGACATCTGCCGCAGCGCGATGTCGTGCTGCGGGTGCGATGGCAGCCCGGGGTAATTGACGCGTTTCACGCGTGGATGCGCCTCGAGGAATTCCGCCACCTGCAGGGCCCCTGCGGAATGCGCCTGCATGCGGATCGGCAACGTCGCGATGCCGCGCATGATCAGCCATGCATTGAACGGGCTTATCACGCCGCCGTAGTGCACCAGCGCCTCCTCGTTGAGTTCCATCATCACGTCGCCGGGACCCAGCAGCGCGCCGCCGAGCGCATCGCCGTGGCCGCCGATGTATTTGGTGAGCGAGTGAACGACGAAATCCGCGCCGAGCTCGATGGGCCGCGTCACGGCCGGCGACGCAAAGGTGGAATCGACCGCGAGGCGGACGCCGCGCGCCCGGCAGACGGCCGCGACCGCCTCGATGTCGGCCAGGCGGATGATCGGGTTGATGGGCGTCTCGATGAACACGAGCTTCGTGTTGCCGCGTATCGCGGCTTCGACGTG
>DATIUU010000336.1:0-7237 GCA_035466635.1 Woeseiaceae bacterium | reverse complement strand
CGCAGCGAAATACGGCCGTCCTGCGGCAGCCGCTTCTCGGCGATGTCGAGCTTCGACATGACCTTGATGCGGGAAACGACGAGCGGCGCGAGTGCCCGGCGCGTGTGCAGCACGTCGTGCAGCACGCCGTCCACGCGGAAGCGGACGCCGAGCCGGTTCTCGTAGGGTTCGATGTGCACGTCCGACGCGTTCTCCTTGATGGCCTCGGTGAGCACGGCGTTGATGAAACGGATGATGGGCGCGTCGTCGTTACTCTCGAGCAGGTCGGAGGGCTCGAGTTCCTGCGCTACCTGCGTGAGGTCGAACTCCTCGTCCAGGCCGCCGACCATTTCCATCGCCTTCTGGCCACCCTGTTCATAGGACGCCTGCAGCAGCGAATCGAAAATGTCCGGCGATACGCGCGTCAGCTGCAACGGTACGCCCAGGAAACGGCGGACCTCGGCGATGCTGAGCGGCGAGGCGCCGGCCCGGTATACGGCGTCCGCGCCTTCGCTGCTCATCTCGCGAATGAGCACGCCATGGCGTTTCGCGAATGAGAAGGGCAACCCGCGCGGCTCGGCGATGGACGCAATATCCGCTTCGGCCGCCGGCGTCTCAAGGACGATGTCCGTCTCGTCGTCCGTAATCATGGATCGACGCTCCATCTACTTCTCGGTGTCCGGCGACTCGATTGTCAATGGCGTCCTCGACTGATTGGCCTCTTCGTAGGGCGGCAGCGTGAACGATTCCTCGCCGGGCATCAGGTTGATGCCTCTTTCATTCGACCGGTCCAGGACATCCTTGATCAGGTTGTATTTCGCGTTGGTCTCGGTCGAGATGCTTGCGGCATCGCGCAGGATCTTGGGCCGTATGAAGACGAGCAGGTTGGTCTTGACCTTGTCGGTCTTCTGCGCGCGGAACAGCGCACCGAGGAACGGAATCGATCCGAGAATGGGTACGCGCTGTTCGCTCTCGCGCAGTACGTCCTCGAGCAGGCCGCCGAGCACCAGGATCTGGCCGTCGTCCACGATCACCGTGGTCTCCACGATACGCTGGTTGGTTATCAGGTCGACCGCGCCCTCGGCCGACTGAGCGATATTCGAAATCTCCTGCGAGATATCGAGCAGCAGGGAATTGCCCTCGTTGATCTGCGGCGTGATCGTCAGCTTCACGCCCACCTGCTCACGCTGGATCGTCTGGAACGGGTTGACGGAACCGACGTTGCCGCCCGTATTGGTGAACGATCCGGTGACGAAGGGCACCTCCTGGCCGACGTTCAGGCTGGCTTCCTCGTTGTCCGTCGTGACGATCGAGGGTGTCGAAATGATGTTGGTGTCCGCGTCGCCCTCGAGCGCGCGCAGGATCGCGGCAAAGCTCACCCCGGTGTCGCTGAGGCGACCGACGCCGAACGTAATTCCCGAGCCGATCAGCGAGCCCGGATCGACGGGCGAGTCGCCGCCGGCCGCCGCGGCGCCCGCGAGCTGCACGACGCCGGGACCGAGGTCGGGGAAATTGGTGGCGCTGATCGGCGTCGTCGATGCCGACCCCTCGACCGCCCAGGTGATGCCGAGTTCCGCCGTCTTGTCGGCAATGACCTCGACGATGATCGCTTCGACGAGCACCTGGGCCCGGCGGATATCGAGCTTGTCGACGATCTGCATCAGCGAGCGCATCATCTTCGGCGGCGCATTCACGACGATTGCGTTGGTCTGGGTGTCGGCCCACACGCTGACCTCGCCGTTCCTGACAGGAGCCGCGCCGCCGGCCGCCCCCGGGGCGGCCGCCGCCTGCCCCTGGAAGTGCTGCTGCAGTTTCGTGGCCAGTTCTTCCGCGTCCGAGTAGCGCAGGTAACGCACCTGGGTATCGCCGCCGTCCTCGAGCGGCGTATCGAGATGCGCGATCAGTGTGCGCAGGCGCAGGCGATCGGCACGGTCGCCGCCGATCAGCACGCTGTTGGTGCGCGAGTCCGCGACGAGGCTTATCGACACGGGCGCACCGTCGGCACGCGGCTGCTGCGTGAGGGCCGTGAGCACGCGCACGGTTTCCGAAGACGATGCATGCTGCAGCGGGACGACCTCGATATCGTCTTCGCTCGACAGGTCGATGCGGCGAATGATGCTGACCATGCGCGCCACGTTGCCGGCACGGTCGGAGATGATGAGCATGTTGGAGCCGGGGTGGGCCGCCAGGTGACCGAACTGCGGGATCAGCGGCCGCAGGATCGGCACGAGCTGAGCGGCGCCCACGTTCTCGACCTGGATTACCTGGGTGACGATATCGTCGTCGCCGGCGGCGCGGCCGGTCCCCATCGGCGCCCCGTACTGCCGGGCGGTCGCGTTCGGGATGATCTTGATGATGTCGCCGCTCTGCATCGCCGCCAGTTGGTGCACCTCGAGAATGGCGAGGAATGCCTCGTAGAACGCCTCCGGCGTCATCGGCGTCTTCGAGAGCATCGTCACCTTGGCGCTCACCCGGGGGTCGATGATGAAATTCCGGTTCGTCACGGCGCTGACGGCTTCGACGATCTGCCGAATATCCGCTTCCTTGTAGTTCGGCGTGATGGTCACCTGCTGTGCGAACAGCGCTAGCGGCACGACGACAAGCGCCAGCGCCGTTACGCCGAGCTTCCGCAGCACCTTTCCTGGTTGGTGATTCATTCGGTTTCGTCTTCCCCGAGATTGAGTTGATCGGTTTTCAGTACGATGACTTCCGGCTGGCCGTTGCGCTCGACGGTTACAGAGACCTCGCTGGCCGTGCCGAGCGACTGGAAGATCTCCATCGCCTGGGTGGGATCCGTCAGTGCCTGGCCGTCGATGTCCTTGATCAGGTCACCGGGCCGCAGGCCCAGGGCGGCGAACTGGCGCCGGTCGCGGCCGGGATACACGCGGTACCCCTGTTGCTGGCCATTGACAAAATAGGGCGTGGGGCGGATGACGTCGGCGAGTCGCGCGACATTTTGCGAGACGACCGTCTGGATACTCTCCGTCTCCGGGGCGGCGGTACGCCGCGTCGTCGCCCGCCGTACCGGCGCGCTCGCCGTCTCCCTGTATTCCTCGGGGAGCCGCAGGTTCGTCAGGCGGCCGCTTTCGTTGAGCACGACCCGGTCCGTGTACACGGCGTGCAGCTTGGCGCCGGCAGCGACGGGATCGCCAATGAGGTAGACCTTCTCCTCGTTGCTACCGTCGCTGACGATCGCTGCTGACATCGTCGTCTCGGGCGACGCGATAGTGCCCTTCAGTTCGAGGTTCGAGAGGCGCGTGTCCTCGAGATTCTCGTCCGCGACGTCAGGCACGACGGCGGGCGTGTCGTCGGCGCCGGCTTCGCCGAAAAGGTGTGCCGCGGCGATGGCCTGGGCGTCGGCGGCAACGGGTCCGGACCGGTCCGCGACGACGCGGCCCGCCGGCACGACCACGGCGTCGCCCGCTGCAGGTCCCGGGATCAGCATCCAGATGATATTGGCGAGTTGCCAGCCGATGGCGATGACCAGCAGCAGCGCCACCCAGGGCGGCAGCAACTGGCTGGCGGCGTGCGCCGTGCGGCCGATGTCAAGGCTGGTGAAGTCGGACCATTTTGCTTCAGTGGCCATGCAGATTCCGGGGCTCGGTGCTTCCTGATCCAGTTAAGTTAACGCAGTGCAACGATGATACGGGTTGGTCTTTTTTACACAAGGGCGAGGTCAGGAAAATCCTATATTTCCCAATAATATACCAAGACTTGATTAACAAAAATCGATTTCTGCACCGAGTTTGGGCTACAAATTTTGCGAACCCTGCTGAAATCGCCGCCAGGGGCCCATATATAATAACCCGCACAGGACCGGGCCGGCACGAATTCCGGCCCGATTTCGCACCGGCAGACCGGACTGGAGACGGACCACCCGAGCAATGAGTGAACGACGCACCGACACCGAACGAAGCCCGAACTTCGGCCTCGCGCTCGACGAGGCGAGGCCGGAAATCAAGGAGCCGCCGCTGTATCGTGTCGTCCTGATCAACGACGATTACACGCCGATGGAATTCGTCGTCAATATCCTGGAGTCCATATTCGGCATGGGACGTACGCGCGCGACGCAGGTCATGCTGGAGGTGCATACTAAAGGCAAGGGCGTCTGCGGTGTGTACAATTTCGAAATTGCGGAGACGAAAGTCGCCCAGGTAATGGGCCTGGCGCAACAGCACCAGCACCCGCTGCTGTGTACCATGGAAGAATCGTAACGGGAGTCGGCAACAGGACATGTTGAGCAGTGAACTAGAATTTTGCCTTAACGAGGCGTTCCAGCGGGCGCGCGATCAGCGTCATGAATTCATGACGGTCGAACACCTGTTGCTGGCGCTCCTGGATATCCCCCAGGTCCACGAAATTCTCAAGGCATGCAATTCGAACACCACCGAGTTGCGGCGGCAGCTGACCGAGTTCATCGAGGAGCAGACACCGCTCCTGCCGCACGACGACGACACGGACGTGCAGCCCACGCTGGGTTTCCAGCGGGTGCTGCAGCGCGCGGTGTTCCACGTGCAGTCGAGCGGCAAGAAGGAAGTGACCGGCAGCAACGTGCTGGTTGCCATTTTCAGCGAAAAGCAGTCACAGGCGGTCTACTTCCTGAGCCTGCAGGACATCACGCGCCTCGACGTCGTGAATTACATCTCGCACGGCCTGCCGCAACTGCCGGGCGAGCGCAGCGAAGGGGAGCAGGAAGCGTCAATGGAGACGGCGGCGGAAGCCGAGGCGTCCCCGCTGGAGCAGTATGCGGCCAATCTCAACCAGCTGGCGATCGACGGCAAGATCGATCCGTTGATCGGCCGCGAGGTCGAGATCGAGCGCACGGTGCAGATACTGTGCCGGCGCCGCAAGAACAATCCGCTGTACGTGGGTGACGCGGGCGTCGGCAAGACGGCGCTCGCCGAGGGCCTGGCACGGATGATCGTCGAGGAACGCGTCCCCGAGGTGCTCCGCGATTCGACGATCTACGCCCTCGACATGGGCACGCTGATCGCGGGCACCAAGTATCGCGGCGATTTCGAGAAGCGCCTGAAAGGGGTGATCAAGGAAGTGCAGAAAGACCCGGGCGCGATCCTGTTCATCGACGAAATTCACACCGTCATCGGCGCCGGCGCGGCGTCGGGCGGGGTCATGGATGCCAGCAACCTCATCAAGCCGGTGCTGGCGAACGGCGAAATCCGTTGCATCGGCTCGACGACCTACGAAGAGTACCGCGGCATTTTCGAAAAGGACCATGCGCTGGCGCGCCGCTTCCAGAAGATCGACGTGCCGGAGCCGAGCCTCGCGGAGACGATCGCGATCCTGCACGGGCTCAAGTCGCGCTTCGAGGAACACCACGGTGTGCGCTACGACACGGCGGCCCTGGATGCGGCCGCGGAACTATCGGCGCGGCACATCAACGACCGGCGGCTGCCGGACAAGGCCATCGACGTGATCGACGAGGCCGGCGCCAACCTGCGCCTGCAGCCGGTCGGCGAGCGCGGCGATCGTGTCACCGTCGAGATGGTCGAGAACATCGTTGCGAAGATGGCGCGCATCCCGGCGAAGAGCGTCTCCGCATCCGATCGCAAGTCCCTGCTGACGCTCGAGCGCGACCTGAAGCTCACGATTTTCGGCCAGGACCAGGCGATCGAGGCACTCAGCTCGGCGATCAAGATGTCGCGGTCGGGCCTGCGCGAGGAAGACAAGCCGATCGGCAGCTTCCTGTTCGCCGGGCCGACCGGCGTCGGCAAGACCGAGGTCACCCGGCAACTCGCCATGATCATGGGCGTGGAGCTGATTCGTTTCGACATGTCCGAATACATGGAGCGGCATACCGTGTCGCGGCTGATCGGCGCGCCACCCGGGTACGTGGGCTTCGACCAGGGCGGACTGCTGACGGAAGCGGTTACCAGGAACCCGCACGCGGTGGTGCTGCTCGACGAAATCGAGAAGGCGCATCCGGAGGTCTTCAACCTGCTCCTGCAGGTCATGGACCATGGCACGCTCACGGACAACAACGGGCGCAGGGCGAACTTCCGCAACATCGTGCTCGTGATGACGACCAACGCGGGCGCCCAGGAGATGACCCGCGCGTCGATCGGTTTCACGCGGCAGGATCACAGCAGCGACGGCATGGCCGTTATCCAGAAGAGCTTCTCGCCGGAGTTCCGCAACCGCCTCGACGCGATCATCGAGTTCGCGCCGCTCGATATCGTTTCAGTCAAGCGAGTCGTCGACAAGCTGATCGTCGAGCTGGAGGCGAAGCTCGGTTCCAACAACGTCACGATCGAGCTGGACGACGCGGCCCGCGACTGGATTGCCGAGCGCGGCTACGACGAGCAGATGGGCGCACGGCCCATGGCCCGGGTCATCCAGGAATACATCAAGCGGCCGCTTGCCGACGAATTACTGTTCGGCAGCCTGGCCGAGGGCGGCCACGTGAGAGTGACCGTCAGCGAAGACGATGAATTGAAGTTATCGCCCGAGCGTGCCGTCAAGGAGCTCGAGCATCTCGCGGAAAAGGATTGAGCGGCGCGGGGTGATTCAACGGCCGCGATAGACGATCCGGCCCTTGCTGAGGTCGTAGGGCGTCAGTTCGATCGTGACTTTGTCGCCGGTCAGGATGCGAATGTAGTTCTTGCGCATCTTCCCTGAAATGTGTGCGGTCACGACGTGACCGTTCTCGAGTTCGACGCGAAACGTCGTATTCGGCAGCGTCTCCGTGACGACACCTTCCATCTGAATGGCTTCTTCTTTGGCCAAGTTTTCCTGTCTCTGAGTGCTAGGGCCCGCGAATTGTGCAGAAATGGCCGCACTATTGCAACGCAGCGTCCGCGCCGATCGACTCGATTGCGCTGGCACAGAGCGGCTTGTCGGGCCAGTCCGAGAATCGCTCCGCGGGATCGCAGCCCGCTGCCAGGATGTCGGCAAAGCGGGCGCGCGGCAGCAGGACCGCGCCCAGCGTGGTCAGGTGCTCCGACATCACCTGGCAGTCGATCAGCTCGAACTCCCATTCCTTAACAAGCTGAGACAACGCGTAAAGCGCGTATTTGGAGGCGTTGCTGCGGCGGCTGAACATCGACTCGGCGAAGACGATGCGGCCGATCACCACCGCGTACAGGCCGCCGATCAGGGCGTCCTGCTGCCACACCTCGACGCAATGCGCCCAGCCCTCGGCGTGCAGCCGCGAGTAGGCGGCCATCATCTCCGGCACGATCCAGGTGCCGTCCTGCCCCGGCCGCGGTTCGGCACACGCGGCCACCACGGCGTCGAAACA
>DATIUU010000335.1:0-4205 GCA_035466635.1 Woeseiaceae bacterium | reverse complement strand
GAGGGCGATGCTAAAATCGCCGGCCCCGGATATTGCAAAGTCGTGCTGCGGGCTCGCCGGGGGACGGCAGCATCCATTGAGACCGGCCAACAGGGAACAACACCATGAAATCACCCGTTCGCGTAACGATCACCGGGGCTGCCGGCCAGATCGGCTATCAACTCGCCTTCCGTATTGCCTCGGGGCAGATGCTCGGCGCCGACCAGCCCGTCATCCTGCAGCTGCTCGAAATACCACCGGCCCTCGATGCCCTCAAAGGCGTCGTCATGGAGCTCGATGACTGCGCATTCAAGACGCTCGCCGGCGTCGTCGCGACGGACGACCCGAACGTGGCGTTCAAGGGCAGCGACTACGCACTCCTCGTCGGCGCGCGCCCGCGCGGCCCCGGGATGGAACGCAAGGACCTGCTGGAAGCCAATGCTGCGATCTTCTCGGTCCAGGGCAAGGCCATCAACGATCATGCGAGTCGCGACATCCGCGTGCTGGTCGTCGGCAACCCCGCCAACACCAATGCGCTGATCACGGCCAGCAACGCGCCCGACATCGACCCGGCCAACATCACCGCCATGACCCGCCTCGACCACAACCGTGCCATTGCGCAGCTGGCGCAGAAGACGGACAGCCACGTCACCGATGTGAAACGCATGATCATCTGGGGCAACCACTCTGCGACCCAGTACCCCGACATCAACCATGCCAGCGTCGCCGGCAAGCCGGCCACGAAACTCGTCGACGATGCGTGGCTGGCCGACGAGTTCATTCCGGTCGTCCAGCAGCGCGGCGCGGCCATCATCAAGGCGCGCGGGGCCTCGTCGGCCGCATCCGCGGCCTCGGCGGCCATCGATCACATGCATGACTGGGCGCTCAGCACCGACGGCGACAACTGGGTGAGCATGGCGATCCCCGCGGACGGCAGCTACGGCATCGAGCCGGGCGTGATCTTTTCGTACCCCGTGCGCTGCAGCGGCGGCCGCTACGAGATCGTCCAGGACCTGGACATCAACGACTTCAGTCGTGCACGCATGGACGCTACCGACGCCGAATTGCGCGAGGAACGGGCGGCCATCGAGTCCCTGCTGTGACGTGACGCGCTCGATGGCGCAGTATGCGTCACGATGATAGGGTTCGTGTCAAACGCAATTTCCTGACTCGGGAGTATCGCGCGTGTCCAGTCTGATCGTGAGCCTTTTCTGGCTGCTGCTGTTCGTCGGCGGCGGCATCTGCCTCGCCTACCAGCGGATCGACCTGCGTACATCGACCATCGCGACAGGACTCGCGGTGCTGGCGTACACGATCTTCGGCGATGGCGCCTTCCTGTGGAAGCTGGTTCTGTGGGCGGCGTTCGGTGCCATGATCGTGCCGAACCTGGTCGAGTTCCGGCGCGAGAAGATCACCAGGCCGCTGCTCGACGTCTATCGCAAGATGCTGCCGTCGATGTCCGACACCGAGCGCGAGGCGCTTGAAGCAGGCAACGTCTGGTGGGAAGGCGAGCTGTTCTCCGGCATGCCGGAGTGGGACCGCCTGATGTCCTACCCCGCACCGAAACTGTCGGACGAAGAGCAGGCGTACCTCGACGGCCCCTGCGAAGAGCTGTGCCGCATGATCGACGACTGGGATATCTGCCACGAGCGGGCGGACATGCCCAAAGAGGTCTGGGATTACATCATCGAGCACAAGTTCTTCGCGATGATCATCCCCAAGCATTACGGCGGCCTCGAATTCTCGGCTTATGCGAATGCCTGCGTCATCATGAAGCTCGCGAGCCGCAGCGCCACGGCGTCCTCGACGATCGGGGTCCCGAACTCGCTGGGGCCGGCCGAGCTGCTGCTGCACTACGGCACCGAGGAGCAGAAGAACCGTTACCTGCCGGGGCTTGCGGCCGGCACCGAGATTCCCTGCTTCGCACTGACCTCGCCGCAGGCGGGATCCGACGCGGCGTCGATCATCGACAGCGGCGTCGTGTGCAAGGGTGAGTGGCAAGGCGAAACCATCGTCGGTATCCGCCTGAACTGGGACAAGCGCTACATCACGCTGGCGCCCATCGCGACCGTGCTCGGACTGGCATTCAAGCTCTACGACCCCGACCGCCTCATCGGCGACAAGGAGGAATACGGCATCACGGCCGCGCTGATTCCCACCGACACGCCCGGAGTGACCGTGGGGCGCCGCCATCACCCGCTCACCATCGCCTTCCAGAACGGCCCCACGTCCGGCAGGGACGTGTTCGTGCCGCTCGACTACATCATCGGCGGGCGTGAAATGGCGGGCAAAGGCTGGAAGATGCTGGTGGAGCTGCTGTCCGTCGGCCGCGCCATCACCTTGCCATCGACCGCCGCCGGCGGTGGCCAGGCCGCCAGTTATGCCACCGGCGCCTACGCCGTCATCCGCAAGCAGTTCAATACCTCGATCGCCAACTTCGAGGGCGTTGGCGAAGCGCTGACCCGGATCGCAGGCTACAGCTACATCATGAACTCCGCGGTGTCAGTGACGTCCGGTGCAATCGACCAGGGCGAGAAGCCGGCCGTGCCCTCGGCGATCCTGAAGTACCACTGCACGGAGCTGGGCCGCAAGGTCAGCAACGACGCCATGGACGTTCACGGCGGCAAGGGCATCTGCCTGGGGCCGAACAACTACCTGGGCCGAGGCTTCATAGCCGCCCCGATCGCCATCACGGTCGAGGGCGCCAACATCCTCACGCGCAGCCTGATCATCTTCGGCCAGGGCGCCATCCGCTGTCACCCCTACGTGCTGCGCGAGCTCGCTGCCGCCGGCGACGAGGATATCGATCGCGGCCTGATCGAGTTCGACGACGCCCTGTTCGGCCACATCGGCTACGCGATCAGCAACGTCGCACGCTCGTTCTTCCTGGCCCTGACGCACGCCAAGTTCAGCAAGGTGCCCCTCAATACGCCCACGCGCCGCTACTACCAGAACATCAACCGGTACAGCGCGGCGTTCGCACTTGCATCCGATTTCGCGATGCTGACGCTCGGCGGGGATCTCAAGAAACGCGAGCTGCTCTCTGCGCGCCTCGGCGATGTGCTCAGCTGCATCTACCTGGCGTCCTGCGTACTGAAGCATTTCGAAAACCAGGGCCGGCGCGCGACCGACCTGCCACTGGTCGAGTGGTCCGTGCGCACCCTGATGTACCAGGCCCAGGAGGCACTGCATTCATTCCTGCGGAACCTGCCGAACCGCTGGGCCGCGGCGTTCCTGCGCATTTTCATCTTCCCGCGCGGCCGCACGTACTCGGCACCGTCCGACGAGCTCGTACACAAGGTGGTCGAGCTGGTGACGACGCCGGGCGAAGCCCGCGAACGGCTCAGCGAGCAGGCCTACACGACGATCGAGCCGGGCAACCCCGTCGGCCTCCTGGAACAGGCCCTGCGGCTCGGCATCGAGCTCGCGCCGCTCGAGCGCAGGCTGCGGCAGGCTTTCAAGGAGGGGCTCATCCGTGCCGAGTACCTCGGTCAGCAGATCGAGGAGGCGGCAAACGCGGAGATCATCGACAAGGACGAGGCCGCAAAGCTGCGGGACTACCATGAAAAGGTCTTCGCCCTGCTCGCCGTCGACGATTTCGCGCCCGAGGACCTGCGGCGCACCGCCGGCAAGCCGGCCGAACCGGCCTCTCCGAAACCCGCGCAGAATGCGGCGAAGCGCAAGCAGGCGCCGCGGCAGAAGGTCGCGAAAAAGAAATCGAGTCGCAAGAAAACAAGCGACGCCGAATAAGCGCCGATGAGCAGTCAGTCCGGGCCGATCTATGAAAGCCGCGTTTTCGTAGAGCCGGAAGCACTCGACGAGTTCGACACCTGGCTCGACGAGCAGCTGACTCGGGCACGGCGCGCTCCCGGCGTCGTCGACGCCGTTCCTTTCGGCATCGGTTCGGACGCGCAGGGCCGGCCGGGCAGGGCCTGCCAGTTCAGCCTCGAGGATGACGAGGCGCTGGAGAGCTTCGTGGACGGGCTCGCGACGGGGCTGGAAGCGGCGGCACTCGACCGGTTCGGCGCGAAGATCTCGTGGCAGGAGCGGATCCTGCGTGAAGACGCGTTTCGCGAACTGCCGGCCGGCGAGATGCCGCAATGCCTCAACTGCGGTGCGCACCTGCGCGGACAGTACTGCGGCAATTGCGGCCAGCGGGGCAGCAGCCGGCTGATCAGCCTGTGGGAGTTGTTGCGCGATGCGTTCGGCGACCTGCTCGAACTCGA
>DATIUU010000334.1:0-3997 GCA_035466635.1 Woeseiaceae bacterium | reverse complement strand
AGCCTCGGGCGCAACGAGGGGTCGCTGCAGTTCCTGCCGCCGAAGCTCATGAACGAGCAGCAGCGCTCCGAAGCGGGCAGCGGCGGTTCCGCGAACTGCCCGTTGCCGCAGCAGTGGTCGGCGATGTACGTGTTCGACGTGCTGCTCTACAACGAGGGCAGGACCCCCGAGCGCATCGTCTACAGCGCCGACGACTGGCAGCTCATCCTGGTCGGGCACGACCGCGCCTTCGGCACCGACAAGGCCCGCCCGAAGCACCTCGAGGCCCTGGACCTCGAGGTCGGGGATGGCTGGAAGGCAGCGTTGCGCGCGCTGACGGACGACGTCATCGAACGGGAATTCGCAGGGCTGCTCGACGACCGCCGCCGCAGGGCGCTGGCGGAGCGACGCGACGCGTTGCTCGCCGACTAGCGGTCCCCTACTGCGGCTGGCCGCTCCCGGTCCTGCCGGTGATGCTCACGCCCTCGCCGGTCACGGCGATGCACTCGATCTCGACCCGGGCATTCAGTGCCAGGCCGCTGGCGCCAAGGGCGCTGCGGGCGGGCGGGTTCTCGAAATACGTCCGGTAGACCTCGTTCATCGCGCCCCATTCCGCCATGTCGGCCAGGAACACCGTGCACTTCACGACCTTGTCCAGCGACGAGCCGAAGGTCTCGAGGGTCTGCCGGTTGTTGTCGAGGGTCTGGCGCGTTTCGCCCTGGATGCCGCCCTCGGCGAGATCCATGGTTCCCGGGATGACGCCGATGGCGCCCGACAGGTACAGGGTGTCGTCGACGCGCACGGCCGACGAGAACGGCAGGCCCAGGTCCTCGGTGCCGGGCGCCTGCAGGTATTCGACGTCCGTGCCTGGGTCGACGTTCACTTCGCAGCCGGCTGTGGCGATTGCTGCGAACAACAGGGCGAGTCTCTTCATCGTTGCTCCTCCGTAATCAGAGAGTGCCGGCGGCCGCGGCCGCCTTGATCTTGTCGGCGGCGCGAAATGCGAGCGCCATGATGGTCATTGTCGGCTGGCCGCGGCCGGAGGTGACGAAACTCGAGCCGTCGCAAATAAACAGGTTCGGCACGTCGTGGCTGCGGTGGTCGCGGTCAATCACCGACGCGGCCGGGTCGTCGCCCATCCGGCAGGTGCCGAGCAGGTGCGGGCTGCCGGTCGTCGGCAGGTTGTCGAACGGCCAGTACTTGACCGCACCGGCCGCTTCCGCGAGTTCCGCGCAACGAGCTTCGAGAAACCGTCCCATGGCGATGTCGTCGTCGTGGTCCATGTAGGTAACGCGCAGGCCCGGGCGGCCCCAGCGATCGGTCGACGTCGGGTCCAGTGTGATGTTGTTCGAGTCCTGGGCGAGCGACGTGGTGCTGCCCACGATCGACATCTGGCGGGTGAAGTTGTGGGCGATCTCGTGCTTCCACGCCGCACCCCATGACGGCACGTCGGGCGGCATCCCCAGCAACGAATGCAGGATCGGCGTCGCGGACCACAACGGCCGGGCGTCGATGCCGCCGCCGCCGTAGAAGGCGCGCGATTCGTCGCACTCGTAAAAGTCGTGGATGATGCGCGTTACCTGCACGCCCTTGTAGTCGTTGAGCGGTTCGTCGAAGACGGCGTTCACCGCAACGTGCGCGTTGAACATGAGATTGCGGCCGACGAAGCCACTCGAGTTCGCGAGACCGTCGGGGTGGCGCTCGCTCGCGGACATCAGCAGCAGCCGCGGCGTCTCGGCGCCGTTCGCACAGACGATCACGGCACGGGCCTTCTGTGAGCGCTCGTTGCCGGCCGCGTCGAAGTAACGGACTTCGCTGGCCCGGCCCTGCGCGTCGGTCTCGATGCGGAAAACGGCGGACTCGGCGCGGATCTCGCAGTTGCCGGACGCTTCGGCGAGCGGAATCATCGCAGCGAGCGTCGATGACTTGGCGCCGATCTCGCAGCCGAACCACATGCAGTAGCCGCACTTGATGCAGGCGGGTCGCCCGTTGTGCGGCTGCGTCAGGATCGCGAGCGGTTCCGGCTGTGCGGTCAGGCCCAGCCGCTTCGCGCCACGTTCGAGCAGCACGCCGGAGGACTTGATCGGCATCGGCGGCATCGGGAAGGGTTTCGAGCGTGGCGCGTCGTTCGGGCCGGGTGCGCCGGAGACGCCAATCTCCCAGTCCACGCGGGTGTAGTAGGGCTCGAGTTCCTGGTAGCTGATCGGCCAGTCCGCGAAGTTGGTGCCCGAGATGGCGCCGAGCAGGCTGCGTTCCCTGAAATCGACCTCGCGGAAGCGCCAGAAGTTGCCCGTGAAGTGTGCGCTGGACCCGCCGACGGTCTGGGCGTATTCGGCCGGGGGCCGCGGTTGTGGCACCGCCGTCTCGTCGTCCGAGCGGCGGAACGTCTGCCCGCTGACGTCGCCGTTCAGTTCCAGGCGGAAGACGGTGGCCAGTTCGTCGTGCCCGAAGTCGGCCGCCTTGCGGTACGGCCCCTGTTCGAATACGACGACCTCGAAACCGGCGGTGGCGAGTTCCTTCGCGATGATCCCGCCCGCGGCTCCCGAGCCGACGATCGCAAAGTCGACCGGCCTGCCGAGGTCGAACGTTCGTTTATTCGCCATCGCTGCCGCCGCCATGCACCGTGGCGTCGTAGTAGCCGAACGGATACTCCCATGCGCCGTTGTGGCCCCTGAAGCCGACCAGGTCCCAGCCGACGTGGTCCCGGTTGCCACCGTAGCTGCTCATCGCAAAAAAGCCGAAGATCGTCATCTCGCGCACGAGGCCGAAGAAATCCGAGTCCTGAATGGCGTGCAGGCGCGCGTCCTGCTCGCCGGGTGCCAGGTCCGCGAAGCGAACCGGCGCGCCGTTGGCGGCATTCAGTTCGGCGAGCCCTGCAAGGAGTTCGTCCCGCTTGTCGCGCATCTCCCCGGCGAGCGCGCTATCGAAAAAGTGCACGACGCCAGCCTCGGTCGCGCCGGGCGTGTCGGTGCTCGGGATGATGCGCGCGGCAATCGCCTCGATGTCCAGAGCGTCCTCCGCCGACAACGAAAGTAAAGCCGCGGCCGGGTCGTCTCTTGCCGTGCACGCCGCTTGCGTGATGGCGGCTATCGACGCGCCCGACATGCGGACGAACGAGGCGCCTGCCAGGCTGCCAGCGGAAATCAGGAACCGCCGTCGCGACAGCTCGTTATTATTCTTCGTCATGGCGGCCGTCTTGCGGGTAATGGCGACGTATAATGACGGCATTACGGCGCGCCTTGCAAGCGGGAGTGACGATGGGACGGCTGACGACACACATCCTCGATACGGCACAGGGGTGCCCCGCCGCCGGCGTCGCCATCCGGCTGTTTGCCGCCGGGGGTGAGCGCAGGCTGCTCACGTCCACGGTATCCAATGCCGATGGCCGTACCGACGAGCCGCTCGTCGCTGGCGCTGCGATGGCGACCGGCCGCTACGAACTCGAGTTCGACATCGGTCCGTATTTCGCGGCGCGCGGCATGCACACGGGCGAGCCCGCTTTCCTGGATACGGTCGTCATCCGCTTTGCGGTTGCCTCCGGCGAGCACTATCACGTGCCGTTACTGGCGTCGCCGTGGAGCTACTCGACGTACCGGGGCAGTTGATCGCGGTGAGGCCAGGGCACCCAAGCGACACCACGGCGAGCGGGACCATCCGCTTCGTACTCGACGGCGAGATCGTGGAGCTCCGCGACGTCGATCCCACGCGCACGGTGCTGCAGTTCCTGCGCGAGGACCTGCGCAGGACCGGTACCAAGGAAGGTTGCGCCGAGGGCGACTGCGGCGCGTGCACGGTGGTGCTCGCGGAACTCGATCGCGACGGCGAGGGTCTCGGCCTGAAAGCCGTCAATTCCTGCATCCAGTTCCTGCCCACCCTGGACGGCAAGGAACTCATCACCGTCGAAAGTCTCTGCAGCCGCGATGCCGGCCTGCACCCGGTGCAACAGGCGATGGTCGAGCAGCACGGTTCGCAATGCGGCTTCTGCACACCCGGCTTCGTGATGTCGCTGTTCGCACTG
>DATIUU010000333.1:0-8269 GCA_035466635.1 Woeseiaceae bacterium | reverse complement strand
TCACCGAGCCGATCTCCACCGAGCGGATGCCCGCCGCGTGATAGAGCTCGACCGAGAGCGCCTGCCCCGGGTACTGCAGCGGGGGCACGTGGGGCAGCATCGCCTTCGCGTCGATGTAGATCGCGTGGCCGCCCGGCGGCTGGACGATCGGCACGCCCGCCTCGCTGATCTTGCGGCCGAGGTATGCCGTCGAGGCCAGCCGGTACTCGAGGTAGTCCTCGTGCAGCACCTCGTCGAGGCCGATCGCGATCGCCTCGAGATCGCGCCCGGCGAGCCCGCCGTAGGTGGGGAACCCCTCCGTGAGGATCAGCAGGTCGCGCTCCTGCTCGGCGAGGCGGTCGTCGTTGGTGCAGAGGAACCCGCCGATGTTGACCAGCGCGTCCTTCTTGGCGGACATCGTGCAGCCGTCGGCCAGCGCGAACATTTCGCGCGCGATGTCGATGACCGCCACGTTGTCGTAGCCGGGCTCCCGCAGCTTGATGAAGTAGGCGTTCTCGGCGAAGCGGCAGGCGTCGAGGTAGAGCGGGATGCCGGCCTCGCGGGCGATGCGGCTGACCTCGCGGATGTTCGCCATGGACACCGGCTGGCCGCCGCCCGAGTTGTTGGTGATCGTCACCATGATCAGCGGGATTTTCTCCGCGCCGTGCTCCGCGACGAGCTTCTCGAGGGCGGCCGTGTCCATGTTGCCCTTGAACGGGGCATCGGACTGCAGGTCGGCCGCCTCCGCACAGGGCAGGTCCACCGCCTTGCCGCCGCAGAATTCGATGTTTGCGCGCGTCGTGTCGAAGTGGGTGTTGTTCGGGACGATCGAGCCCGGCTCGACCATCACGCTGAACAGGATGCGTTCCGCCGCGCGGCCCTGGTGGGTGGGGATGACCTGCTCGAAACCGAAGATATCCCTGACGGTGTCGAGAAAGCGGTACCAGCTGCGCGCGCCCGCATAGGACTCGTCGCCCCGCATCATCGCGCCCCAGGCTTCCGCGGACATCGCACTGGTCCCAGAGTCCGTCAGCAGGTCGATGATCACGTCCTCGGCGTGCAGCAGGAACAGGTTGTGGTGCGCTTTCTCGATCAGGCGCTCGCGCTCGTCGCGATCGGTGAGACGAATGGGCTCGACCATCTTGACGCGATGCGGCTCGATGATGGTTTTCATGCGTAATCGGCTCCGTTGCCCTCCGCGGGCCCGGCGTCACCCTAGCGGGACGCTTGCCGTTCCGCGATACGTAGAACTACTGCGCCGGTCCTCCCGCCGCGGTCTTCGCCCGCTCTGCCCTGAGTGCCCGCGAGTACCACTCGAACTCGTCGAGGAAGCGGACGACCCGTTCGTCATACGCGGTGTCCAGGGCATTGCCGTCCGCGTCGAAGGCTTTCTGCACCTGCGACACCGGGAACACGGTCGGGATGCTCGGCGTGCCCAGTTCGCCGAGAATGGCGCGCAGGTTGGCCAGCCCGCGAAGCCCGGCGAACGGGCCCGCGGAATAGGTGACGATGCCGCTCGGCTTGTAGTGGTACTCCTTCTGGAAGTGGTCCAGCAGGTTCTTCAGCGCCGGCGGGATGCTGTGGTTGTACTCGCCGCTGACGACGATGAAGCCGTCGGCGTCGCGAAATGCCGTGGCGACGGCTTCCATGGCCTGCGGCGCTTCGCCCGGGCCGAATTCCCTGTACATCCGGTCCAGCAGCGGCAGCGGCTTCTCCAGCGGGTCGATGAACGCCACCTCGTGGCCGCGCGCTTCGAGCTTGCCGACGATGAAGCGCGCGGCCTTGATTCCCTGCCGGGCGCTGCGCACGCTGCCGTAGATTACCGCGGTCTTGAGGGCCATGCCGGGGCGCCCCCTATTCGACCGTGATCGAGCGGACGCTGGTGACGATCTCGATGCCCTCACCGGCAGCCATCTTGCGCATCATCTCGATTTGCTCGCCCATCATGCTCATCATCATCTGCCGCTGCGACTCCGGCATCTCGGCCATTTGCTTTTCGAACTCGGCGAGGTGCGTCTTCGCTTCCTGCATCTGGCGCCTCGTCTCGTCGGCCATTTCGCCGGTCAGCCGCATGACCTGCTGGTAAGGCTCGTACATGTTGCTGCCGGGTACCTTGCGGTAGTCACGTTCGATGGTCTCGATCGTGACGGGCCGGGGCGTTCCGTCGGTCGACATCGTGCCGTCCATCACGAGTTTCAGCGGCACGTACATGTCGCTGTCGATCCATGCATTGATGGTCTGCAGCACGAACTCCTGGCCGTCGTCGGTGGCGTGCCTGCGTTCGAGGTTCTCGGCAACCAGGTGGTAGGCCTCGCGGCCCTCGACCGTCTCGGTGCCGACGAGTTCGGCCGACTCCGAGAACGCCGCGATGCTGTAGACGGCCTCCTGCGCCATGTCCTCGAAGTCGTCCTGCGACATGGCCGGGTCGTCGCCCGGCGCGGCCCGCAGCATCTCGTCCGGGAGCACCATCCGGAACGTATCCATGGGCTTGCCGTCCGGCCCCGTTACCGTGGTGCGTTCGAAGGTGATTTTCGACACCTGTCCCATGACTTCCTGCTCGACGACGTAGCGATTCACGCCTTCGCGGCGCTCCTCCTCGAGGGCGAGGACCTTGTCGATGATGTCCTGCGCATCCGCGGCAAACGCCGGTAACGGCACAATGCTGCAAACGAGGAGGAGAAGGGCGGGAGCATTTCGATTCATGACTTTCCTCCGGTTGAGACTGATTTATACTCTTCCTGCGGAGTGCTGACAAAGGGGTGAGCGATGACCAGCCGTCGTGATTTTCTCAAATCTACAGGTGCCGCGGCACTGAGTACGGCGTTGCCTGCCCTTGCGCCTGCCCACGACAAGCTGGAGATCCATTCACGGCCGATCCCGGGGACCGACGAAACACTCCCCATGGTCGGTCTGGGCAACTCGCGCGTTTTCCAGGAAGGCAACCTCGAGGCGACGCGCGAGCTGCTCGAGCTGTTCATGAAGTATGGCGGCAGCTACGTCGACACGCTCGGCCCGAGCCGCTTTACCGTCGCCAGCGTCATGCAGGCCCACGACCTGCAGTCGCGGCTGTTCGTCGGGACGTATCTCGGTACCGTGCAGTACGACGCCATGGCCGCCGAACTCTCCCGGGTGCGCGACGCCCAGGGCAAGGACGTGCTGGATCTCGTGCTTACCTACGACTTCAAGGAGATTCTCGCGGAGCCCGCGCGCTACCTGCGCCTGAAGGAGGCGGGGCTCACCCGCAATATCGGCGTCGCGCGTCACAAGCTCGAGTTCCACGAGCCCATGATGCAGCTCATGGAGATGGGGGTCGTGGACTTCGTCCAGGTGAACTATTCGCTGCTCGAACCGGAAGCGGGTACCACCGTGCTGCCGATGGCGCAGGAGAAGGAGGTCGCCATCCTCGTGAACCGGCCGTTCGTGAACGGCGAGTATTTCGACCTCGTGCGCGACCGGGAGCTGCCGGAATGGGCGGCCGAATTCGACTGCGATAGTTGGGCGCAGTTCTCGCTGAAGTACATCCTGTCGCACCCGGCGGTCACCTGCGTACTCACGGAGACGGCCAATCCGAAACACCTGGTGGACAACCTGGGCGCCGGCATGGGCCGCCTCCCCGACGAAGCCACGCGCAACAGGATGCTGGAGCTGGTGCAGAGTTTCGCGTGACGACGGCGGGCGCCCGCTCGCGTTGCTGCGTTATGTAAAAACCGTCAACTTTCCGCGGCGCGAGCCGCAGGTCCGTCCCCGGAGGTGCCGCCATGATCATCGTCCACCACCTCGAGAACTCCCGCTCGCAGCGCATCGTCTGGCTGCTGGAAGAACTCGGCATCGACTACGAGATCCGGCGTTACGGCCGGGACAAGCACACCGGCCTCGCACCGCCCGAGCTTCTCGAGGTCCATCCGCTCGGCAAGGCGCCGGTGATCACCGATGGCAAGCGGACGATCGCGGAGTCCGGCGCCATCATCGAGTACCTGATGTACGAGTACGACGATGGCCGGCTGCGCCCGCAGGAGGGTACCGAGGAGCGCCTGGCCTACAATTACTGGCTGCATTACGCCGAGGGCACGTTCGCGCCGTTGATGATCCTGTCGCTGGTCCTCAGCCGAATCGAGGAAGCGCCGATGCCGTTCTTCCTGAGGCCCGTCGCGAAAGGCATCGCGCAGAAAGTGCGCGACGCGTATCTCGACGCGAACGTCAGGCGGAACCTCGATTTCATGGAGGCCAGGCTGTCCGAATCGCGCTGGTTCTGCGGCAACGTCTTCACGGCGGCCGACGTGCAGATGAGCTTTGCACTCGAAGCCGCCGAAGTCCGCACCAATCTCGCGGGCGAGTATCCTCACCTCGCGGCCTTCCTCGAGACCATCCGTGCACGGCCGGCCTACCTGCGTGCGCTCGACAAGGGCGGCCATTACGAACTGATGGGCAGTGCCCGGCCCGGGAAGTAGGGGTTCGCGCAGGGACGTTCATGTTGCCGCTCACGAGCATCGAGACGCGCTGGTTTTTCGCGGGCGGCGCCGAACGCCATCCCGGTCTCCGCCGCTGGTTCGAGACCAGCACGCCGTTCCCGCGGGCAGCGGGAATCGGGGCGCCGGAGTGGCGGGGACGCGCCGGCGGCGCGCCCGACGTCTACCTGCTGATGCCCGGTTGCACCGACATGGGCGTGAAATGGCGCGAGGGCACGCTGCAGGTCAAGGGGCGGGTCGAGGACCTCGGCGCACGCCGTTTCGGTGACCGCCACCAGGGCAGGGTGCAGCGCTGGATCAAATGGACCTATGCCGAGGTTCCGGCCGCCTGCCGTGCCTTGTTTGCGGACGGCGAACGGCACGGCCTGGCGACGGCGTCGGTGCACAAGACCCGGGCGCTGCGCCTGTTCAGCCTCGAGGCCGCGGGACCGCGCGAAGTCGCGCCGGGAGAGGTCCTCGATCGCGGCGTCGGGTTCGAGATGACGGACCTGCAACTGGACGGCATTCGCCATTGCTCGATTGCGTTCGAGGCTTTTCCGGACGATGCGGTGACGGCAGCCGGGTTCGACGCCGTCGTGACGGGCTTTCTGCGCGGACTCGCGGATACGCTCGCTCTCGAGGCATCCATGGCCTACCCGGACTGGCTGTGTGCGTGACGATCAGGCCTGCAGGCGGAACTCGCAATACAGGTACATTTGCTCGACGCCGCCCGGCGTGACGTGCATTTCCTTCTGCTGTCGCCGCAGCTCGAACGCCTCGCCGAGCGTCTCGCGCAGCCGTTCCAGGTCGTACCGCTGCACGGGCAGGCCGCTGCACCGCGGCGGCGCCTCGGGAGCGAAGGTGCCGATGATGACATGGCCGCCGGGCCGCAACGCCTTGCAGAGGTTTTCCAGGTAGCGTTCCCGGTCACCCGCTTCGGTCAGGAAGTGGAACACGGCACGGTCGTGCCAGAGTTCGAAAACGTTCTCCCCCAGCTCGACCTGCGTAACGTCGCCGCAGAGCCAGTTGACGGTCGAGCCTTTCGCGCCCAGCCGCGACTTGATGAGATCGAGCGCCGGGGCCGCGAGGTCGAGCACGGTAATCGCCGTATAACCGCGCTCGAGCAGGTCGTCGACGAGCGTCGATGCGCCCCCGCCGACGTCGATGATCGGCGCATTCGCATCCAGCGAGAGGTCGGTGATCCAGTCCAGCGAGGTCTGCAGGCGGGGCTTGTACCAGCCGAGCCGGTCCGGCGGTTTGCCGGAATACACCTGTTCCCAGTGTTCTCGACGACTCATACCGCAGCAGTATGAGCGTCAGCGCGGCGCCCCGCAACACGCCGCAACCGGCTGCGGTTTTCCCGAATGCTGCGCGCATAGTTACCGTGATATTAGGAAGTTGCGAGGCAGGTCCTGCCCGCAAAGGAGGCTCGCAATGAAACTGACGTCCACACTCGCCCTGCTGGCGCTTGCCCTGGCCGTGCTGGGTGGATGCGAGCGCGACCGCATGTCGGAACGAGGATTCAGCCTGCCCGAAGGCGATCCCGTGGCCGGCCGTGACACCTTTTCTTACATGCAGTGCCACCAGTGCCACTTCATCGAAGGGGAGCCGTTTCCGGTGTTGCCGGGGCTGGAACCGCCGTACGTCGAACTGGGCGGCAAAGTCACCCGCGTGAAATCGTACGGAGAACTCGTTACGGCCATCATCAACCCATCGCACAAGCTGGCGGACGGCTATCCCCCGGACAGGGTATCCGAGGACGGCGAGTCGAACATGTACGTTTACAACCGCTATATGACCATCCAGGAACTGATCGACCTGGTCATGTATCTGCAGCCGTTCTACGAGGTCGTCGCGCCCGGGTACGATTACCGGATATATCCGTAGCGACGGGCCCGGGCCCGTGACGGGAGATCGTACCGCGCGATTGTTCCTGGCTGCAGGAGCGGGCCTCGGCCCGCGATCATTCGCGGTTCGAGAACCGCTCCTGCAACAAATGCCTACTTGGTGTCTTCGAACTTCCAGAGACTGTTCTTGCTGCACTCGCTGAGGTCTTCGAAGACCCCGTCGATCTCGTCGGCGGCGTCGCTGTCGAGCAGTTCCTGCGCGGCGGCCCACGTCGACAGGCTGGGGTAGGTGTCGACGAAGATAAAGACTTCATTGTCGCCCACGACCGCGGTGCCGATCGCACTGGTGATGCCGCCGCCCTTGACCTTCGCGTTCACGAACTTGAGCCACTTGCTGTTGGCTTCCTGCACCGCTTCCAGTTCCACGTCGTCTTTCAGTTTGCACGTGTAGACGTTGGCGAAGCTGTCCGCCGTTGCGAGCCCTGAAACGCCCAGGCCGGCAACTGCCAGCAAAGCTGTCATCGTTCTTTTCATGTTTTCTCTCCGTTACGTTGTTGTTATCGGCGCCGTAGCGCGTTCAACATATTATGCGCAATCCCTGCTGCTGTCTTTGCAAATCGCGGACTTATGCGCCTGCTCGCACTTTAATTGACACGCTTGCAGCGGCTGTGAAACGCTCGAAGGCGATGAAAAAGGCACGGCGTCCGAAAGGGCGCTTCGCAAAGCCACCGGTCTACGGTCTGTAGCCAGGACAGCGGGGTTACCATCAATGGCATTCATGCTAGGCATTACGCCGTGGCCAGTCGCCTCGGCGTTACTCTGGATCACACTCATCGTGTCCGCCCTGTATCTCGCGCGGCCGACCGCGCACAAGGCGATCCAGGCGATGGCGCGGGCATTCCACCGCGGCTTTCGCACGGCATCCAGGGCCGTGTCCCGCTCCCAGGAGACACTCGCGGCGCGTAACCGCGACGTGCTGCTCGCCGCCGGGCGCGAAGCCAAGGAACGCGTCATCGAGCGCGAGTTCGATCGCATCAACGACACCGTTCGCAAGGATCTCGGCAACTACTCGGCCCTGCACCGGTCGCTCGACGAGTCGATCAAGCGCATCGAGGACGATCACCAGCAGTCGGTCAACGTGCCGCCGGACCCGCCGGGCTGGGTGAAAGCGGTCGATGCAATCGCGAAGATCGACGAGCGCGAGGGACGCTTCGGCGTCGCCAATATCCTGAGCGATATCCACAAGTCGCTGGTGAAGGCGCACAAGGAAGCCATGGCGGCGTATGTCTCGGCTTCGAAACAGCGCCACCTGCTCCTGAAAGAGATGCGGCCCGGCTGGCGTGCGATCCAGAAGACGCTGGGCCGCGTGGGCAAGAACGTCGACAGCCTGCTCGCGCGCTCGGTCACGATCGACCGCCTGATGCAGGAATACGAGGATATCGTCCGCGGCCACGACCGCGCCGTGTCGGTGCTGTCGTCTTCGTCGCTGGTCAACTTCTTCGTCTCGGCGCTGGTCCTGACCGTGGCGATCGGCGGCGCAGCGATCAACTTTTCACTGATCGCGAGGCCGATGGCGGAGATGGTCGGCGGCACGAGCCTGATCGGCGGCTACCGGACGGCCGACGTTGCGGCGCTGGTCATCATCATGGTCGAGATCTCGATGGGCTTGTTCCTGATGGAGTCGCTGCGCATCACGCGGCTGTTCCCGGTCATCGGCGCGCTGCCCGATAAGGTCCGCGTCCGCATGGCGGTGATCACGTTCACGATCCTGTTCCTGCTCGCGAGCGTCGAAGCGGGGCTCGCGTACATGCGCGAAGTGCTGCTGCACGACGAACTGGCGACCAGCGCACTGCTGCGCGGCGACGCGGCGGCGACGGCGACGAACGAGTATCTCTGGATCACGACCGCGGCACAGATGGGCATGGGCTTCATCCTGCCGTTCGCGCTGACGTTCGTAGCGATCCCGCTGGAGACGTTCGTGCACTCGCTGCGCACGGT
>DATIUU010000332.1:0-7913 GCA_035466635.1 Woeseiaceae bacterium | reverse complement strand
GCGTGCCGCAGCCCGACCTCCAGTTCCTCGCGCTGTTCGAGCCGCGCGTTGAGCGCCGTCGAGTAATAGTGGAAACGCCCGCCGCCGCTCTTCTTGGCTTCGTGCATCGCGATGTCGGCCGCCTTGACCAGGCGCTCGGCGTTGTTGCCGGACTCGGGATAGATCGCGATGCCGATCGACGGCGTCGCATAGACTTCACTGTGGCCGACCTGGTACTTCTCCGAAAGCACCAGCAGCAGTTTCTGTGCGGCGGCGCCCGCATTGCCCATCTCGCCGAAGTCCTCGAGGCACACGACGAACTCGTCGCCGCGCCAGCGGCCCGCGAAGTCCCCGACCCGGAGGTTGTCGCGCAGGCGCCCGGCCACCTGGCGCAGCAGGTCGTCGCCCACGTCGTGCCCCAGTGTCTCGTTCACGGATTTGAAGCGGTCGAGATCGATGAACAGCACCGCGAGCGGCGAGTGCTTGCGCCCGGCCCGGCCGATCGCCCGCAACAGGTACTCCGTGAAAACACCGCGGTTCGGCAGCCCCGTGAGTTCGTCGTACTGAGCGCGCTTTTCGAGCGCGATCGTGCGGATCGTCGTATCGGTCACGTCGCGAAACGTGATGACCCCGCCGACCAGTTCGCGATTGCCGTCGTAGAGGCCCTGGCCACTGATGCTCAGGTAGGTGTCGGGCTGCTCCGGCGCGCGGTAGATGGCCACCTGGCCCGTGAACCTGGCGCCGCTGCGCGCCCGCACCAGCGGCAGGTGCTCCGGGTTCCTGTCGTTGTCGCCGTGCTCGTCGATGCAGCAGAACGTCTGTTCCCAGCTCGCATCCGGCTGCCAGCGCGGGCCGAGGCCGAGGATGCTGCGCGCCGCCGGGTTGACGTCGAGGATGCTGCCTTCGCGGTCGACCACGATGACGCCGTCGTTGATGCTTGCGAGCACGGACAGGACCGAAACGTCGGTATCGGAGAGCCGCTGCTGCAGCCGCTGGCGCCGCACCGCGTGATCGAAGATCGCCTCCTGGCCTTCCACCGTGACGTCGTCGATGCAGATGTAACCCTGCGCGCCCGAGCGCACGGCCGCGATGCCGCGGTGTTCGTGTTCCTTGTCGGTTACCGCGACCACCGGGTAGTCGCGCAGCGCGTGGATGAGTTCGGACAACGCCTGGCCCGACCGCGCGATGACGGGGCCGGCTTCCAGCAGCACGATATCCAGCAGCTCCCGTTTCTCTACGGGAACCCTGAGCTCCGAGGACCGCGCCAGCATCGAGCAGCACGGCAGAGTCTCGAGCTCTGCCAGGTATTCTGATGCGAAATCGCCCCGTCCCAGGTAGAGAATCGAATGCCCCGTCATAGATTATTTTGTTTCTTCTGTTCCCCAGAGGATGGCCGGCAACGCCACGGGCCAGTCGCATGATAACAGAATTGCAAACAAACACAGGCGCTTAAGCCGTAATTTGAACTCCGCCGGGGGCGCTCTTTAAACCACCCGTCCGGCACGGGCATCAAAGCAACAGGAAAACGGGAGATTTGGCGGATGGCCGCGCTTTCGACGCTGGAAACCGGCGACAATGTACGCAGCATGGTTTCCAGGACAGCAACATCGGTGCCGGACGAGGCGGCGCTTGTCGCCCGCGCGCAGGGCGGCAATGCCCGGGCATTCGAGGCGCTGTACCGTGCGCACGTCGACCGCGTCTACGGCCTCTGTCTGCGCATGACAGGCAACGTCGGCGAAGCCGAGGACTGCACCCAGGAGGCCTTCATCCAGGCCTGGAACAAGCTCGACAGGTTCCGCGGCGACAGCGCCTTCGGCACCTGGATGCACCGCATCGCCGTCAACGCGGTACTCGGCCGGATACGCAAGGCGAAGCGCGAACAGGACCGCATCCAGGCGGTGGCGGAGATAACCTCATCGCCGGCATCGATCGGCGACAGCGGCGAGTTACGCGACCTGTCCGACGCGATCGACCGGCTCCCGGAGGGCGCGCGGCACGTATTCGTGCTGAACGCGGTTTACGGATACAGCCACGAGGAGTCGAGCGACATGCTCGGCATCGCGGTCGGGACGACAAAGGCACAGTTGCATCGCGCGCGGCGTTTGCTGGCGCAGCAGCTCACGGAACAGGGTTTCGAGGCATGAACGAACATCGCGAAGACAAACTGACGACGGCCGCACGGCAGCTGGCCACCGAGATCAGGCCGCAGCGCGACCTGTGGCCCGGTATCGAGCAGGCGATTACCGAGCCCCGGCCGCAGCGTTCCCGCTGGACGCCGTTATTCGCGCAGGCGGCGGCGATCGTCCTGCTCATCGGTGCCTCGTCCGGCCTGACCTGGCTCGCAATGAAGGACGACAAGCCCGTGGTGATCGAACGGATGACGCCGGAATACACCTTCGAGCGGGCTTCGTTCGGCAGCAGCTACACGCTGGGCAGCGATTACCTGGAAACGCGCGCCGACCTGCTGGCGCGCTTCGAGCAGGAGCTCGAGCGGCTCTCACCGGAAGAGCGCCAGGACGTCGAGCAGAGCCTCGCGGTGATCCGCGGAGCGATCGACGACATCAATACAGCGCTGCAGCAGGACCCCGACAACACCCTGCTGCAGGACCTGCTGATGAAGACGTATCACGAGGAACTGAACGTGATGCGCAAGGTGGGTGGGGTGACGCAGAGCGTCATGTCACGCCGTGATATCTGATGCGCCGCCTTACGCGACGCACGAAGGAAAAGAGTGAAGACATGAACAGAATGGTTTTGATAAGTGCCGGGTTGCTTCTTGCGGCGCCGGTCCATGCAGAAGAGATCAACGAAACGCTCGATGCGAGCGCCGACGGTAACGTGGAAATCTACAACACGGCCGGCTCGGTGACCGTCGAGGGCTGGTCACGCAACGCGGTGGAGGTGACGGGAACGCTCGGCGAGGAAGTCGACGAGTTCATTTTCGAGCGCAAGGGCGACACCGTCCTTGTCAAAGTAAAGCCGATAAAGGGAAAGAACAGCGGTGGACGCTCGACGTCCAGCTACATCACCGTGCGCGTTCCGCAGCAAAGCAATCTCGAGGTTGCCAGCATCAGCGCCGAGATTGACGTCGAAGGCGTCAAGGGCGAGCAGGAGCTGCAGTCGGTGAGCGGCAAGGTCACGACGCAGGCATTTACTTCGGATATCGAGGTGGAGACCGTCAGCGGCCGAATCGACGTGGCCGGCAGCGGCGAGATTATCGAGGCCGAGCTGACCACGGTCTCCGCGGGCATCGAGGTGCGCGACCTGTCCGGCGTGATCGATCTGCAATCGGTCAACGGCAAGCTGGACATCGGTGGCGGATCGTTTTCGGAAGTGGCGATGGAAACCGTCAACGGCAGGATCGACTTCAACTCGAACCTTAAGGACGGCGGTGACCTCGATATCGAGACGGTGAACGGCAAGGTCGTCGTGAACTTCGTGGGCAGCGTGTCGGCGGACTTCGACGTGAACACCTTCAACGGCCGCATCAACAACTGCTTCGGCCCGAAGCCGGAACGGACCAGCGATTACGCGCCCGGCTGGGAGCTCAGCTTCACCGAGGGCGGCGGCGAAGGCAGCGTGAATATTTCCACGCTCAACGGCGGCGTCACGCTCTGCAAGGAGTAAAGCCGGCACGCCGGAAAACGCGGCAATTTGGTACCCTATGGGGTCCCCGAATCAAGGACCCGATGGGGTCCCCGAGTCAAGGACCCGATTCATGAGCCGCGCAGTCAAAATTCTAGGCATCCTCGTCGCGACGGCGGTCGCGGTGGCGATCTTCGCCGCGATCGTCTTCGTTCTCGTCTTCGACCCGAACGACTACAAGGACAAGATCTCGGACGGCGTCCGTGAGGCGACCGGCCGCGAACTCGTGATCGAGGGCGACCTGAGCCTCAGCCTGTTCCCCTGGCTCGCCATCGAGATGGGCAGGACCGAGCTCGGCAATGCTCCCGGCTTCGACGACACGCCGTTCGCGAGCTTCGACTCGGCGCGCCTCAGCGTCCGCGTGCTGCCGCTCCTCACGCAGCGCCAGGTCGTGGTCGGCACGGCGGCGCTGGACAGCCTGCGGGTGAACCTGCAGGTGCGCAGGGACGGCAAGGGCAACTGGGAGGACTTCGGCGAAGCGGGAGAGGCTGCGCCCGGGACCCCGGAACCCCAGGCAGGGGAAAGAACCGCGACGATCGACGTTGCGAGCGTCGCCGTCACCGACGCCGCGCTGACCTACACCGATGCGAGCACCGGCGACCGCTACGAGCTGACGGAACTGAATCTCTCGTCCGGGCGCATCGCCGCGGGCGGGGCCGTGCCGCTCGATGGCAGCCTGGCGTTCAGGCTCGAGCCGGCGGGGCTGTCCGGCCGTATCGACCTCGGTCTCGTCGTCGCCTTCGATGCGGGCGCGGGAACGGTCTCGATCAGCGACCTGGACGTCGACGGGCGTGTCGAGGGCGTAGCGGAAGTGCCCGCGACCATTCGCCTCCAGGCGCCTTCGATCCGGCTGCAGACCGAGGCGCAGAACGCCGAGATCGGCGAGATCCGGCTGCAGCTCATGAACGTGGACCTGAAGGCCGACGTGGCGCCGTTCTCCTACGCGGGCGACCCGCAGCCGTCCGCGACGATCAGTATTGCCGCGTTTTCACCGCGCACGCTGATGCAGGCGCTCGCCATCGAGGTACCGCCCACGGCGGACCCGGACGTTCTCGACAAGCTGGCCGTGGACGCGAAGGCGAAAGTGGGCGCGACCGCGATCGTGCTGTCCGACCTCAGGCTGGTGCTCGACGACACGACGTTCACCGGCCGGCTGAGCGTGCCGAAGAGCGCCGACGGCACCTTCGAACTCGATCTCGCGGGCGACAGCATCGACGTCGCGCGCTACATGGCGCCGGCGAGCGAGGAGGCCGCGGCCGAGGAGGCCGGCGCCGGCACCGTCGAGATTCCCGTCGAACTCATCCGGGCACTGAATGCCCGCGGCAACCTGGGCATCGCCAGCGCGAGCCTCGGCAAGATACTGTTCGAGAACGTGACGCTCGGCGTCAATTCCGCAAACGGCAAGCTGCGCATCCACCCTATCGCGGCCGACTTCTTCGACGGCGGTTATCGCGGCGACGTGAACATCGACGCATCCGGCAAGCTGCCGTCGATCGCCGTCGACGAGAAGATCGTGAACGTCAGCCTGCGGCCGATGATGCTGGCGATGTACGAGGTGGACAACGTCACCGGCACCGCCAACGGCACGTTCAAACTCGGTGGCAAAGGCGCCGACATGGACGCGATCCGCCGCGACCTCGACGGCAGCCTGTCGATCGAACTCATCGACGGCGCCTGGGAGGGCACCGACGTCTGGTACGAGCTGCGCAAGGCGCGTTCGCTCGTGAAAGGCGAAGCGGCGCCGCCGGCCCCCGCGACGCCGCGGACCCCGTTCAGCTCGCTGAAGGCCAGCGGCAAGGTGACCGACGGCGTGATGCAGAACGACGATCTATTCGCCGAACTGCCGTTCATGCAGGTAACCGGCAAGGGCACGGTCGATTTCGTGCAGGCGACCGTCGACTACACGGCGACCGGGCGCTTCTTCGAGAAGCCCGAGTTCGTGACGGCGGCCAGCCAGGAGGAGCTCGACGACTTCACCAAGGCGGTGATCCCGTTCCGCATCACCGGGCCGCTCGCGGATCCGGACATCAGGCCGGACGTAGGGGAGATGCTCAAGGATCGCGCGGAAGAGGAAGCGAAGAAGGCGATCCGGGAAAAGCTGTTCGGTGAAGACGAAGAGCCGCCTGCCGAAGGCGAAGAACCGCAGCCGCAGGAAGAAAAGGACCTTGAGGACCAGCTCAAAGACGAGGCGAAGAAGCGCCTCAAGGACCTGCTTGGCGGCGGCTGACCATGCGGGCAGTGTTGCTTCTCATCGTTGCCCTCCCGGCATGGGCCGGCGCAGCCACGTTGCGTGACATCAGCGTGGACCACGTCGACGGCACCTACGTCATGCGTTCCGAGGTCTGGTTCGACGTGGGCATCGAGAAGATCTACGGCCTGTTGCTCGACTGGGACCAGTCGCCGAAGTTCTCGAGCGTTATCAAGGAGTCGCGCAACCTCGAACCCGCGCCGGACGGCCGCGGCCGTTACTACAGCCGCACCGAAGGCTGTCTCTGGTTCTTCTGCAAGTCGTTCGAGCGTTACGGGTACGTAGAGCACGAACCGCTCACGCAGATCGAGGCCTACGCGGACCCGGCGAAGAGCGACTTCGAACTCAGCGACGAGCGCTGGGAGTTCCGCGAGGAAGCCGGCGGCACGGTGGTGATTTACGCCTTCAAAATGAAGCCCAAGTTTTTCATCCCGCCACTGATCGGTCCCGCCATACTGAAGAACAAGCTGCGGAACGGCGGCGCCGACGCGATCCAGCGCATCGAGGCGCTCGCCAGGGATTACGCGCCTTATGAAGACTGACTTCGCGGCGCGCGTGCTGCGCTGGTACGACCGGCACGGCCGCAAGGACCTGCCGTGGCAGAACACCGACGACCCTTATCGCGTCTGGGTCTCGGAAATCATGCTGCAGCAGACCCAGGTGCAGACGGTGATCCCGTACTACCAGCGCTTCATGCACCGCTTCCCGGACGTGGCGAGCCTCGCGGATGCCGGGCTTGACGAGGTGCTGCAGCACTGGTCCGGCCTCGGTTACTACGCGCGGGCGCGCAACCTGCATCACGCGGCGGAGATCGTGCGCGACCAGCACGGCGGCCGTTTCCCGGCGACGAACGAGGCGGTCTCGGAACTGCCGGGCGTCGGCCGCTCCACGGCCGCCGCGATACTCGCACTCACGTTCGACCAGCGCCACGCGATCCTGGACGGTAACGTGAAGCGCGTGCTGGCGCGGCACGCCGCGGTCGACGGCTGGCCGGGCAGGACGACCGTGGCGCGGCAGCTCTGGGACCTGGCGGAGGCGCACACACCGTCGGCGCGGGTCGGCGACTACACGCAGGCGATGATGGACCTCGGCGCGACGCTGTGCACGCGCTCGAGGCCGGCCTGCGCGATGTGCCCGGTGCAGGGCGATTGCGCGGCGCTGGCGCGCGGCGAGGTGGAGCGCTTCCCGGGCAGCAAGCCGAAGAAGGAGAAGCCGCGGCGCACGACGACGATGGTTCTCGCCGTCGCGGACGGTGCGGTCTACCTCGAGCGGCGCCCGGCGTCGGGCATCTGGGGCGGGCTCTGGAGCCTCCCCGAAGTGAGCGACGTCGGCGACTGGTGTGCCGAGCGGCTCGCTGCGGCAGCGGTGTCGACGGAGAACTGGGGCACGCTGCGGCACAGCTTCAGCCACTACGACCTCGATATTGCGCCGGTGGTTGTGCGAATCGGTGCCGTGTCGAGTAAAGTAGCCGACTCCGATGACTCGACCTGGTACCGGCCCGGCGACGTGCCGCCCGGCGGTATCGCCGCCCCGGTCAGGAAACTCATCGACACACTGAACGACACGGACGAATCGAGAAACCATGGCTAGAACCGTCAACTGCGTGATCCTCGGCAAAGAGGCCGAAGGGCTGGACTGGGCACCGTACCCCGGAGCGCTGGGCCAGAGGATCTACGACAACGTATCCAAGGAAGCCTGGCAGCGCTGGCTGTCGCACCAGACGATGCTCATCAACGAGTATCGCCTCTCGCCGATCGAGCCCGATGCGCGCAAGTTCCTCGAGACGGAGATGGAGAAGTTCTTCTTCGGCGGCGGTTCGGCCGCGCCGGAGGAGTACGTGCCGCCGGAATCGTAGCAGCGGTTCTCGAACCGCGAATGGTGCGGAGCCGACATCGATCGCGGGCCCAGGCCCGCTCCTACAAGGGGAATCGTTCATTTTGTAGGAGCGGTTCTCGAACCGCGATCGATGCCCGGCGGAATCGCGGGCCCAGGCCCGCTCCTACAGGGGTATCGTTCATGTTGTAGGAGCGGTTCTCGAACC
>DATIUU010000331.1:0-2072 GCA_035466635.1 Woeseiaceae bacterium | reverse complement strand
ACGTCGCGGAGATCGTCCGCTATCGGGACGCCGTCGCGAACCGGGATATAGGTGTCCGGCAGGATCTCGAGCGTCACGCGCGTCAGGGTCTCGTAGCGCTCCTCGTCGATCAGCAGGGCGATCTCCGACACGTAGCCGATGCGTACGCCGTTCAAAATCACGTTGGAGCCGACCCGCAGGCCCTTGGTCTGCTCTTCGAAAAAGGCGACGTAGTTGACGCGCTTCCGGAACAGCTCGCCTCCCCCGAAGAAGGCCACGCCCAGCGCGAGCAGCGCCACGGCGCCGACGACGAATGCACCGATCACCGTCGGGTTGGCTTTCTTGCTCATGCCGCATCCGCCTCCGGTACGCCGCGCCGGAGGAACGCGCGCACAATGTCGCTGGCATGCGAATCGCGCAGCTGTTTCGGGTCGCCGGTCGCCAGCTGCGTCCTGGCGTCGGCATCGAGGAACACCGAGTTGTTGCCGATCGCGAAGATACTCGCCAGCTCGTGCGTGACCACGACGACGGTGGTGCCGAGACTGTCGCGCAACTCCAGGATCAGGTCGTCGAGCAGCCGCGCACTGATAGGGTCCAGGCCGGCCGAGGGCTCATCGAAGAACAGGATCTCGGGATCGAGCGCCATGGCACGCGCCAGCCCGGCACGCTTCTTCATGCCACCCGAGATCTCGTTCGGGTAATAGTCCTCGAAACCCGCCAGGCCCACGAGCATGAGCTTGTAATTGACGACCTCGCGTATCTCGGCCTCACTGAGGTCGGTGTACTGCTGCAGCGCGAGGCCGATATTCTCCGCCAGCGTCATCGAACTCCACAGCGCCCCGGACTGGAACAGCGTGCCGAACTTTCGCTTCATCGTCTCGCGCTCGGCTTCGCCGGAAGCCCAGAACGGCACGTCCCCGTAGAAGACGTCTCCCTGCGCCGGCTGCTTGAGCCCGATCATGACCTTGAGAAGGGTGCTCTTGCCGCAACCCGAGCCGCCCATGATGATGAAGATGTCACCGCGGTTGACGGTGAAATTCAGGTCGCGCTGCAGCACGAAATCGCCGTAGGCAATCGTGATATCGCGTGCGACGATGTGTCCGGCGTTGGCCTGCAAGTCAGATCCCCAGGTTGATGTAGATCACCGTCAGTATCGACGCGCTCACGACGATCAGGACGATGCCCATGACCACCGCGCGCGTCGTGCTCTGGCCGACGGCCATTGCGCTGTTGCCGCAGGCCAGGCCCTGCTGGCAACCCGCGATGGCCACCAGACTGCCGTACACGACGCTTTTGAACAAGCCGCCGAGCAGGCTGTTCAGCCCGACCGAGTCGACGGTCTGCGACGCATACTGCACGAGGCTCACGTCCAGCATGGCAAGCCCGACGAAGGCGCCGCCGAGGATGCCCATGAGGCTGCCGTAAAGCGTCAGCATGGGCAGCATGACGACCAGCGCGATAACCCGCGGCGTGACCAGGAAGTCGATCGGGTCCATGCCCAGCGTCGTCAGCGCGTCGACCTCCTCGTTGACCTTCATGGTGCCGATCTGCGCCGCGTAGGCCGCACCGGTGCGGCCCGCCATGATGATCGCGGTCATGATGGGCGCCATCTCCCGCACCATGGCGACGGCCACGAGATTGGCCGTGAAGATGCCGGCGCCGAAACTCTCGAGCTGCATAACGCCCACGAACGCGAAGATCATGCCGATGAGAAAACTGATCAGGCTGACGATCGGCAGGGCTTCGGCGCCGGCCTCCTGGATGTATTGCACGAGGTCGGATCGCAGGTAGGTCGCCTTGCCGCGAAACAGGCGCCCGAGGGACAGCACGAGCTCGCCGACGAAGGCCAGCAACTCGCGGCTGTGGTCGACCACGTGCAGCGATTTGATCCCGATGCCTTCGAAGAATCCGATGTCGCGTGCGCCGCGCCGCGCGCCCTCGCGTTCCCGGACCGCGAACGCGAGGGCGACGAGCTGGCGCGCGCCGTCGGGGAGACCGCTGTCGTCGACGGCAACGCCGTTTTGCTCGGCGGCATGGCGTATCGACACCAGCCTCGCGACGAGCGCGGTATCCCAGTCACCCAGACCGGTGGT
>DATIUU010000330.1:0-3807 GCA_035466635.1 Woeseiaceae bacterium | reverse complement strand
CTGTACCTCGCGGACCTCGAGTGCGCGCTCGACAACTACGAGGCGTACATGAAGACGGTGCCGGGTGACGAGGAAGCGTCGATGTGGATCGCCGACATCCGCTACCGCCTGGACCAGTAGGAGGCGACATGAAGAAATTATTGCCGATGGCTGCCGTCCTTTGCATGAGTGCCTCCGCGCTCGCCCAGGAGGCCGCGGAAGCGCCTGCCGGGGAAGCCGCAGCGGCGGCTGCCGAAGAGCAAGCGCCGGTCGAGAAGACCGGCGATGGCATCAACCAGCCGAAGACGCTGTCCGGCATGTCCGTTCTCGGCAACGAGGAGGCGCCGAAGTCGCTGGTCATCGTGCCCTGGAAGTCGTCGGAGCTCGGCGACAACATCAGTCTCTCCGACACGCTCGACGACCGCGCGCGCCCCGTGGACAAGGAAGTGTTCCTGCGGCAGCTGCATTTCTACGAGATCCGCGCCGGCAAGACGTCCGACGCGGGTTGAGCCGCCGGGTCCCCGGCAGTGTGACGCCATTCAAAGATTGCGGATCGGCGCCGGACATAATGACCGAACGTGCGCTGCATCACATTCAATCGCGTGACCGATACATATTCTAGAGGCTATCCCGGGAAAGACCGGGATGTTTTGTCAAAAGAGGGTTTGGAAAATGGACTTTTTCTATTCGATTGCGGGCTTCTTCTCATCGGGCGGCCTGTTCATGTACCCGATTCTGCTGGTATTCGCGGTGGGCGTCGGTGTGGCCATCGAACGTTACGTCACGCTCACGATGGTGACGAACAAGAACCAGCAGGTGTGGGAGAAGGTACAGCCGCTGCTCACGAACGGCGAGTTCGACGAAGCGCGCAAGCTCACCAGTGAAGACCAGTCGACGATCTCGCAGGTCCTGAACATGGGCCTGTCGCTGCAGGGTGCCGTGCGGCGCCGCGAGGACATCGAGATCGCGATGGAAGAGAGCATGATGGAGATCGTGCCGCGGCTCGAGAAGCGCACGCCGTACGTGGCGCTGGCATCGAGCATCGCGACACTGCTCGGCCTGCTCGGCACCATCATGGGCCTGATCCAGGCGTTCACCGCGGTCGCGAACGCGAACCCCGCGGAGAAAGCCGACCTGCTGTCCGCCAGTATCTCGGTGGCGATGAACACCACGGCATTCGGCCTGATGGTCGCGATCCCGCTCCTGATCATCCACGCGGTCCTGACGAGCAAGACGGGCGACATCGTGGACAGCCTCGAGATGGCGACGGTGAAGGCGCTCAACGTCTTCTCGCGGCGCGCCAAGCGGGCGGCGGTACAGGAGGCCTAAGCCAACATGGCCAGGCGGCATCATTACAAGCGGCGCACCAAGGGCGGCGCGCACGAAATCGACGTCACCACGTTCCTGAACCTGATGGTGGTGCTGGTGCCGTTCCTGTTGATCACGGCCGTGTTCTCGCGGCTCACGATCGTCGAGCTGAACCTGCCGAGTTCCTCGGGCGGACCGTCGAACAGGGAGAACAGCTTCCGCGTCGAGGTGGTCGTGCGGGATGCCGGCATGGAGATCACCAACGGCACGCAGACGATCGCGTCCATCCCGAAGAAGAACGACGAGTACGACTTCCAAACCCTGTCGGACTTCATGATCGAACTGAAGCGGGAGTACCCGGATCACGATTCGGCATCCGTGCTGATGGAGGCGCAGATTCCCTACGACTACCTGATCCAGGTGATGGACATCGTGCGGAGCGTCGAGCTGCCCGTTAAGGAGCCCGTCGAGGGCGAGCCGGAATACCAGCTCTACGCGCTGTTCTCCGAGATATCGGTGGGAGACGCACCATGAGGAATTCGCGCCGCATCAAGCGCATGTCGCGCAACCGCATGAAGATCACGAAGATGAACCTCACGTCGCTGATGGACGTGTTCACCATTCTCGTGTTCTTCCTGCTCGTCAATTCCGGGTCCGTCGAGGTGCTGGATGCGCCGAAGGAAGTGCAACTGCCGGAATCGAAGGTCGAGGCCAAGCCGCGCGAGACCGTGGTGATCTTCGTGAGCCCGGAAGAGGTCCTGGTGCAGGGGCAGCAGGCCGCCCGCGTCGACGAGATCCTCGCCGCCGAAGACGGCGCGACGGACCGCATCACGGCGCGCCTCGCGGAACTCCGCGACAACGTCGTGGGACCGGCAACGCTGGCTGTCGCCGGCAGCCTCGAGGTGACGATCCTCGCGGACAAGTCGGTTCCCTTCATCGTGATCAAGCGGATCATGTCGACGTGCACGGGCGAGGGCTACGAGAACGTGTCGCTGGCCGTGCTCCAGAAGGCGCCGCAGGTAGCGGCGCTGTAACAGCGCAAGGACGAGGTTGGCAGAGTGAGCTCAGACCCTTCATACGAAGAACTGCAGGCGCTGAAACAGACGGTTTCCTCGCTCGAGGAACTGCGCCTGAAAGATCATCTGCAGCGCTCGGAGCGCGAGCTCGAGGAGCTCGAGCGCGAGCTCGCGGCGATCGAGGGCGAGCTCGAGGCGCAGATCGGCAAGAGCGAGCGTTACGAAGTGCTCGCGCGGTTGTGCGAGAACTTCGAGGAGCTCGACAAGGCCGGCGCATCGCACCTGTTCTGGGGCGACCTGCCGCGGCCCGAGAGCACCGCGAAGCACCTCGAGAGCGTGCGCGGCCGGCTCAACGAATTCACCGGCGACATCGCGCGCATCGAAGACCGCCGCGACGCCGTACTGGACAGGATCGGTGACAAGAACCGGTCGATGGACTACCTGTATTACGACCTGCGCGACGCGACCGAGCGCGAGGAAAGCCGCAAGGCCGAGTGGGTCGTGGAACGCGACGAGCCGGAGTTGCCGGCGCGCACGCTGGTCATGCCCTGGTCGCGCGGCTACGAGGAAGACGCGCGCTCGCGCAAGTCCGTACTCGCGGCGCTGCTCGTCTGCCTGTTGCTCGGCTGGGTGTTTAGCGTGGTGGACCTGCCGATCCCCGAGCGCGCCAAGCTGATCGAGGTGCCGGAACGCGTGGCGAAACTCGTGCGCGAGGAACTGCCGCCGCCGAAGCCGGAGCCCGAGCCGGTCATCGAGGAACCGGAACCGGAGCCCGAAGAGCCGCAGCTGGCGGAAGAGACGCCGCCGCCGGAGCCCGAGGTGGTCCCCGAAGCCGTCGAGCAGCCCGTGGTGGCGGAATCGGCGCCGGTGGACACCAAGGAACAGGTCAAGTCGAAAGGCATCCTCGCCTTCCGCGACAGCTTCGCGAAGCGCGCGGATCTCGACACGAATGCGAAGCTCGGCGCGTCGGCACGCCTGAGCACCGCGGGCGAGAGCAGCGTCGGGCGCCCCGAGCGCTCGATGGTGACGACGTCGGCGCCGGGCTCGAGCGGCGGCATCAACCTCTCCGACATCAGCCGCGACGTCGGTGGCGGCGGTGACGGCATCGCCGGCGTGGCGGTGAGCCGCGTCGCGAGCTCGATCGGCGGCGGCGAGGGGCCGGACCGGCCGCTCAGCGCGGGCGTATCGGCCGGCCGTACCGACGAAGAGATCCAGATCGTGTTTGACCGCTACAAGGCTGCGCTGTACCGGATGTACAACCGCGAACTGCGCAAGGACCCGACGCTCAGGGGGCAGATGGTGCTGCGCCTGACGATCGAGCCGGACGGCAGTGTCTCGATGTGCGCACGGCAGTCGTCCGACATGGACGCGCCGGCACTCGCGGACCAGGTCGTGGAGCGCGTGAAGAGCTTCGACTTCGGCGCCAAGGACGTCGGTGCGATGACGATCATCTACCCGATCGACTTCCTGCCGGCCGCGTGAGACCGAACCTCGCTGGTTTCAC
>DATIUU010000329.1:0-4714 GCA_035466635.1 Woeseiaceae bacterium | reverse complement strand
TGCTGATCTGGGCGGTGCGCAGCGCACGGCCCAAGCAGGTCGAGAAACCGGAATACCAGATCCACGAAGTACACCGGACCGAGGTGCTCTGATGGAGCTTTATTTCAACCTGTTCATCCGCGCCGCTTTCGTCGAAAACCTCGCGCTGACGTTCTTCCTCGGCATGTGCACGTTTCTCGCGATCTCGAAGCGGGTCGACACCGCGCTCGGGCTCGGGCTCGCCGTGATGGTCATCCAGGCAATCACGGTCCCGGCCAATTACCTGATCTACACGTACCTGCTGAAGGAGGGCGCTCTCGCCTGGGCGGGACTCCCCGGTATCGACCTGAGCTTCCTCGGGCTCGTTTCCTACATCGGCGTCATTGCGGCACTCGTGCAGATCCTCGAGATGCTGCTCGACCGCTTCGTCCCGGCGCTTTACAACGCGCTCGGCATATTCCTGCCGCTCATTACCGTGAACTGCGCCATCCTGGGTGGCACGCTGTTCATGGTCGAGCGGCAGTACAACTTCGGCGAGAGCGTGACATTCGGCATCGGCAGCGGATTCGGCTGGGCCGTGGCGCTGGTCGCACTGGCCGGCATTCGCGAAAAGCTCCGCTACAGTGACGTGCCTGACGGCCTGCAGGGCCTCGGCATTACCTTCATCATTGCGGGCCTGATGTCGCTCGGCTTCATGGGCCTGTCGGGGATTCAGCTTTGAACGCGTCCATCGCAACCCAGGTCATCCTCGGGATGTTGCTGTTCACGGCGATCATCCTGGTGCTGGTATTCATCATTCTCGGCGCACGTTCGCGTCTCGTCGCAAGCGGCAAGGTAAAGGTCATCGTCAACGACGAACGCGAACTTCAGTTGCCCGTGGGCGGCAAACTGATGCAGGGCCTCGCAGAGGAAGGCATCCTGATCGCATCGGCCTGCGGCGGCGGCGGCACGTGCGGACAGTGCAAGGTGCAGGTCCTGTCCGGCGGCGGGGCGATCCTGCCGACGGAAACCTCGATGATCAACAAGCGCGAGGCGGCGGAGCATTACCGACTGTCCTGCCAGGTCGCCGTCAAGCAGGACATGAAGATCCGGGTCCCGGACGAGGTCTTCGGCGTCAAGAAATACGAATGCGAAGTCGTCTCGAACGGCAACGTCGCGAGCTTCATCAAGGAACTGGTATTGCGGCTGCCGGAAGGCGAAGAAATGGACTTCCGGGCGGGTGGCTACATCCAGATCGAGTGCCCGCCGCACGATCTCAGCTACAAGGATTTCGACATCGACGAAGAGTTCCGCAGCGAGTGGGACCATTACAACCTGTGGCGCTACGAGTCGCACGTCAGGGAAGCGACGCAGCGCGCCTACTCGATGGCGAATTACCCGAGCGAGAAAGGACTCGTCAAGCTCAACGTGCGCATCGCCACGCCGCCGCCGGGCGACGACAAGATTCCGCCGGGCATCATGTCGTCTTACATCTTCGGCCTGAAGCCGGGCGACAAGGTAACCGTCTCCGGCCCGTTCGGCGAGTTCTTCGCCAGGGACACCGACAACGAGATGGTATTCATCGGCGGCGGTGCCGGCATGGCGCCTATGCGTTCGCACATCTTCGACCAGCTGAAGCGTATCCACACTAAGCGCAAGATGAGCTTCTGGTACGGCGCGCGCAGCCTCAGGGAGGCGTTCTACGTCGAGGAATTCGACGAGCTGGCGGAGAAGAACGACAACTTCACGTGGCACCTCGCCCTCTCGGAGCCGCTGCCCGAAGACAACTGGGACGGCTACGTCGGCTTCATCCACAAGGTGCTGCTCGACGAGTACCTTGCCGATCACCCCGCCCCCGAAGACTGCGAGTACTACATCTGCGGACCGCCCATGATGAACTCGGCGGTGATCGGCATGCTCGAAGACCTCGGCGTCACACGCGAACACATTCTGCTGGATGATTTCGGCGGGTAGCCTGCGTGAGGCCCCTGACCCGCTGGATCGTCTTCCCTGCGCTGCTGGCTGCGCTCGCCGCCTGCGGCGACTCGGCACGCGAGCGCCCGGTGCAGGAGCTCGTCGGCTCCACGATGGGCACGACGTTCAGCGTCAAGGTCATCGCCCCGCCCGAGAGTCTCGACCTGGCGGGGCTGCGGACGGATATCGAGGCCGCACTGGACGGCATCAACCGCTCGATGTCCACCTACCTCAGCGATTCGGAGCTGTCGCGCTTCAATGCGAGCGACAGCACCGACTGGATCGAGGTTTCGCCGGAACTCTGCCACGCCATCGAGGCCGCGCAGGTCGTCAGTGAATTCACGGGCGGCGCTTTCGACGTCACCGTGGGCCCGCTGGTCAACCTGTGGGGCTTCGGGCCGACCGAGTCCACGCAGGAACCGCCCCCCAACGACGCCATTACCGCGGCGATGCAGTACGTCGGCCACACCAAGCTGCAGGCGGACTGCACGATCCCGGCGCTGCGCAAGGACGCCCCGGGTGTCTACGTGGACTTATCGGCTTTCGCCAAGGGGCATGCCGCGGACGTGGTGGCGGAGGTGCTCGACACGCGCAACCTGCCGGACTATCTCATCGAGATCGGCGGCGAGATGCGCCTGCGCGGCACGAATGCCCGCAGTGAACCCTGGGCGATCGCCGTCGAGAAGCCGGACCGCGCGGGCCGCTCGATACAATCGGTCGTGCACCTGACGGACTCCGCGATGGCGACGTCGGGCGACTACCGGAACTACTTCGAACACGCGGGCCGGTTCTATTCGCACACCATCGACCCGCGCACCGGCTACCCGGTGACTCACGATGCCGCGTCCGTTACGGTCATCGCGCAAACGGCGGCCTTTGCCGATGCGGCAGCGACCGCCCTGCTGGTACTCGGCCCCGACGCGGGCATGAAATTCGCCGAACAGGAGAATATTGCGGCATACTTCCTGGTGCGGCTCGGCAATGAATTCGAGGAACGGATGACGTCCCTGTTTGCAACCAAGGTCCTGGCGAAATGAGCGTAATAGCAACCCTGATTCTGAGCTTCGTCGTCGTCGCGGTGGCTGTGGCGGCGATGGCTGTTGGCGTCATGGCTGGGCGAGCCCCGATCAAGGGCAGCTGCGGCGGCCTCAACGGGGGCAGCTGCGAATTGTGTAGCGGCACGGGTGAATGCCGCAGGAAAGCAAAGAACCAGAGGTAACGAACATGCCGGTCAAGTCGATCAAGGTTAAAGATTACATGTCGGGAAAGCTCGTGACCTTCAAGCCCGATACCGACATCCTCGACGCGATTTACATACTCGTGAACCGGAATATTGCCGGCGCGCCCGTCGTGGACGACCACGGCACCCTGGTCGGAATGCTATCGGAATTCGACTGTCTCGACGTGGTGTTGGCAGCCGCCTACCACGGTCACCCCGGCGGTCCCGTTTCCCGGCTGATGACGTCGGACGTCGAAACGGTCGACGCCGATATGAGCATCATCGACCTGGCCGAGCTGTTCAAGGCGTCGGGCTTCCGGCGCTACCCGGTGATGAAGGACAACCGCCTCGTCGGCCAGATCAGCCGCAAGGACGTGCTGAGGGCGCTCGGCAAGCTCTCCGTCGCTTCCTAGGCTGCGAGACGGTTACGCGCCGCCGCCCGGCCGGCGAGCCGTGCCCCGCGCGCGCTGCGCCGCGGTCGCTTCCCGGACCATCTGCATCAGCTCCTCGTCACTGTAGGAGTATTCCTGGTCGGCATTCAGCTCCGCCATCTCCTCGATGATCTTGCGGATCGTCCAGCCGGCCTCTTCCTCGTCGGGTACCACCAGGTAGTTCGGCTTCGGTGACGCGTCGAACAGCGCCTGCATGATCGCGGCGGAGACCTCGTCCGGTTCCTTGTACATGCTGCGATCGGACAGGTACTCGACATGCCCCGCGAACGCCTCGGCGTAGGGCGACCCCGGTTGCGCCCACGGCTTTTTCGCGAGCACGGCCGACTCCTTGATGCCGATCTCCGACTTGTAATTGCCCGGGTTGATCGCGCTGACCTCGACGCCGAAGAGCGCCATCTCCTGGGCGAGCGAATCCGTGTACGCCTCCAGTGCGTGCTTGGTCATGCCGTACGGCGCCCAGAACATGCCGGAGAGGATGCCGGATATGGAGCTCACGTTGACGATGCGGCCCCCGGACTCGACGATAAGCGGCGCAAACGCTTTCGTGACCCGGTACACGCCGAAGACGTTCACGTCGAAGATCCACGCCAGGTCTTCCTCGTCGATTTCGGTGATCGGGCCCAGGGTCACCACGCCGGCGTTGTTGACCAGGCCGTGGAGCCCCTTGCCGCCTGCCCTCACGGTCGCCACGGCGGCGTCGATCTCGTCCTGCTTCGTCACGTCCAGGCGCACCGCGCGGACATTCGGGATCTCGTTCAGTGCGTCCATATCGGCCTGTTTGCGGGCCCCGGCGTACACGAAATAGCCCCTTGCGGCGAGGGTCTCGGCCAGGTTCCGGCCGATCCCGGAGCTCGCGCCGGTGACCAGCACGGCCTTTTGCGCGTCGCCGTCGCCTGCCCCGGCGAACGCTGGCCGGGTCAGGCCGGGCAGCAGCACGGCCAGGATGGTTGTCGCCAGGATAATCCGGTATATCATCGTTGCATCCTCGAGAGTGATTCGGTGCCGGCCCGGCCTGTACCTGAAAACCCGGCGGCAGATGCGACCGGATGACCGGCCGACAGCGGATTGTAGGGCAGCATGCTGCCCGAATACGACCATGGATCGAACCCCG
>DATIUU010000328.1:0-2056 GCA_035466635.1 Woeseiaceae bacterium | reverse complement strand
GTTCCCGCGCTGACGGGCAATTATCAGGAGGCGCTCAGGGTCGAGGCGATCCCTATCACCGCGATTATCGCCAGTATCGCCAGGACGATATTGCGGTCCCTGGCATCTTGCTCGGCGTGTATGCGCTCCCATTCTTCCCACTTGGTGGTCACTGCCTTTCTCCCTATTGCACCCTGCAATATCGATTGTGATTAGACGAGCCGGGAGGGCATTTTGGTAGACGGGATTTCCCGTATTTTCCTTCGATTTTCAGCGACGAGGCGCGGTCTCCTCGCCGCGCGGAGCGGTCTCTGCCGCGACCGTTTGCAGCGCCTCCAGGGACCATGCCTGCGGCTTGCCGGCGAACAGGGCCTTGGTCGCCGACCAGGTGTCGCGGAACAGCGCCGAGTTCCGGTAGGCATCGAGGTGCGCGGCCGACGTCCAGACGCTGTACGTGAAAAATACCTCGGGACAGCCGGCTTCGTTGTACAGCCGCAACTGCTGGCAGCCCTCGAAACGCCGGATTAAGTGCTTGGATGCATTGAAAATATCGAGGAACGCCGCGCGCTCATCCGGGCGCATGTGCATCCTGACGATTCGGGTGATCATTAGACTATGGTCTCGTTCATGCCGCGTGTGCCGCGCCACAGACTACTTGCTATTCCCCCGGCATTAAAGCCGCTGCAGGACTTTGATAATCATGCGTTTCCGTTCTGTCTTATACTTCGGGGCCACGACAACAAGAAATAATCGCGGCGCAAGCAGCCGCGTCAGAGAGCACAGCCCACGATGACGAAGTTTCCGAAGAAATCGATCGACGACTGGCGCGAACTGGCAAGCAGGGAATGCAAGGGCCGGTCACCCGACGAGCTGACCTGGGACACCCCGGAAGGGATCGCGGTAAAACCCCTGTACACCGCGGCAGATCTCGCCGACGTCGAGCATCTGGACACGCTCCCGGGCCTGGCGCCGTTCGTGCGCGGGCCCAAGGCGACGATGTACGCGGGCCGGCCGTGGACGGTGCGCCAGTACGCCGGTTTCTCCACCGCCGAGGAATCCAATGCGTTCTACCGGAAGAACCTCGCGGGCGGCCAGACCGGGCTGTCGGTCGCGTTCGACCTCGCGACGCATCGCGGCTACGACTCGGATCACCCGCGCGTCGTCGGTGACGTCGGCAAGGCGGGCGTCGCGATCGACAGCGTCGAGGACATGAAGATCCTGTTCGACGGCATACCGCTCGACAAGATGTCGGTCTCCATGACGATGAACGGGGCCGCGCTGCCGATCATGGCGATGTACATCGTGGCCGGCGAGGAACAGGGCGTCTCGCCCGCGCAGCTCGCCGGGACGCTGCAGAACGACATCCTCAAGGAGTTCATGGTCCGCAACACCTACATCTACCCGCCCGCGCCTTCCATGCGCATCGTGTCGGACATCATCGCCTACACGTCCGCGAACATGCCGCGCTTCAATTCCATCTCCATTTCCGGCTACCACATGCAGGAAGCCGGCGCGACCTGTGCGCAGGAGCTGGCCTACACGATCGCCGACGGCATCGAGTACGTGCGCGCGGCGATCGACAGCGGCCTCGACGTGGATGCGTTCGCGCCGCGGCTGTCGTTCTTCTTCGCGATCGGCATGAACTTCTTCATGGAGGTGGCGAAGCTGCGCGCCGCGCGGCTGCTGTGGTCGACGCTCATGGCCGAGAAGTTCTCGCCCAGGGACCCGCGCTCGCTGATGCTGCGCACGCACTGCCAGACGTCCGGGGTCAGCCTCACCGCGAAGAGCCCGCACACCAACATCATCCGCACCGCCGTGGAAGCCATGGCGGCCGCGCTGGGCGGCACGCAGTCGCTGCACACCAATTCGTTCGACGAGGCGCTCGCGCTGCCCACCGAGTTCTCGGCCCGCATCGCACGCAATACGCAGCTCGTGCTGCAGGAAGAAACCGGCATCACGAAAGTGGTGGATCCGCTGGCAGGCTCCTACTACATGGAAAAACTGACGAGCGACCTCGCCGCCGTGGCGCGCACGCTCATCGACGAGGTCGAGGAGATGGGCGGCATGACGCGGGCGG
>DATIUU010000327.1:0-2539 GCA_035466635.1 Woeseiaceae bacterium | reverse complement strand
CGGACAGCAGCTACGACGAATTCGTTGCAACCCTGGACGGCGTAAGTGCCCGCCAGTCCGACTACCTGTATACCTACGGTTTCGCGACGCTCGCCTACCTGCGCGCGCACAGCGACGACTGGAACTCCCTCGCGGAGCTGCAGCAGGTCGAAGCGTTGTTCGCCCGCTACCTCGAGATCGCGGGGGATGACGCGGATGCGACGGTTCATACCTACATGGGCATCTTGCTGACGCTGCGGCCGCCCTCGATGGGCGGCAAGCCCGAGGAAGCGCGCGCGCATTTCGAGAAAGCGATCGCGATGTCCGGTGGCAAGGACCTCAGCGCGAAGGTCGAGTACGCCAAGGGCTACGCGAAGCTCCTGTACGAGCGTGAATTGCACGACCGCCTGCTCGGCGAAGTGGTCGCGGCCAGCCCGTACGCGGACGGTCTCACGCTGAGTAATGTCATGGCGCAGGAAGAAGCCGAGCAGCTCCTGGCCGAAGCAGACGACTATTTCTGATCGCAACCTCTAGAGGTGGACGACTGATGAACAGATTCCTGATTACGATGCTGGCACTTGCCTTCGGCAGTGCCGCCAGCGCCGCAACCCTGAAGATCGCCACGGTGACGCCCGAAGGGTCGCAGTGGATGACGGAAATGCGTGAGAGCGCCAGGGCGATCAAGGAGCGCACGGACGGCCGCGTGCAGATCAAGTACTACGGTGGCGGCGTCATGGGCAACGATGCGAAGGTGCTCGGCAAGATCCGCATCGGTGCGCTGCAGGGCGGTGCTTTTACGCCGGCGGCGCTTGCCGATATCTACCCCGACCTGAATATTTACGGCATGCCGCTCGTATTCGATTCCGAGGAAGAGGCGACTTACGTGCGCGCGCGGCTCGACAGCAAGCTGCAGCAGGGGCTGGAGACGGCAGGTTTCGTCAACTTCGGCTTCGCGGCGGGCGGATTCGCGATGGTCATGTCGAACACGCCGGTCAGGAGCCTCGACGACCTCAAAGGCAAGCGGGTCTGGGTGCCCGAAGGCGACAGCATCAGCTATGCCTCGATGGAAGCCCTGTCGCTGGCGCCGGTCACACTGCCGCTGACGGACGTACTCACCGGCCTGCAGACCGGCCTGATCGATATCGTCGCCATGTCGCCGATCGGCGCGCTGGTGCTGCAGTGGCACACGAAGATCAAGTACATGACCGAGATTCCGCTCGTCTACACGGTCGGTTTCATGGCGGTGGACAAGCGTGCGTTCAGCAAGCTGAGCGAAGCCGACCAGCAGGTCGTTCGCGATGTCATGCAGGAGACCTACGAGAACTTCGACCGCGCGAATCTCGAGGACAACCGCGAGGCCCGCGACGCGCTGTTGAATGCCGGCATAGAAAGCGTGCCGTTCGACGCCGAAGAGGTGGCGCGGCTGCGTGAACGGCTTCTCGAGTCGAACCGGAAGCTCGGCCAGGAGGGCGCATTCAACATGGCGCTCTACGACGAGATGATGGGCTACGTGCAGGAATACCGGGAAACCAGGAGCGCGGCGACGGCCGAAACGCAGTGACTCACCGCACGCTCTCGGTGCTGGCCCGGCTGGAGCGGTTCGGCCGGCAGGCGGAAAATGCAGCGCTGGTCTTTCTGCTGGGCGCGCTGGTGCTGTTGGCCGTCGGCCAGATCATCCTGAGAGAGGTGTTCGAGACCGGCTTCTTCCGCGCGGATGAACTCATCAAGCTGCTCGTCCTGTGGCTTGCCATGGTCGGCTCGATCGCCGCCACGCGCGATAATCGTCACATCCGGATCGATGCCTTGTCGCACCTGTTGCCCGACGCGGCGGTGGTCGCGGTCCGGCTCTTCGTCGACGTCTTCGCGGCGATGGTCTGCGGGGTCGTCGCCTGGCAGGCCTGGCGCTACCTGCAGCTGGAAATGGAATACGAGGACACGGTGCTGATCAACGTGCCCGCCTGGATGGCGCACGTGATCGTGCCCGGCGCGTTCGCGCTGATGAGTTATCGGTTCGCGGTCTCCGTAGTCCGGGAACTGTTCCTGATGGCGGCCGGCCTCAAGAAGAGCGCGCCGCGGTGATCGTGCTCGCGCTCATTCTCGTGCTGCTCGCGGTACTCGGTGCGCCGTTGTTCGCGGTGATCGCGACCAGCGCGATGCTGGGTTTCCAGCGCGACGACACCGACCTCATGAACATTGCGCTCGAGATCCTGAGCATTGCCGACCTTCCGTTCCTGGCCGCGATCCCGTTGTTCACGTTTGCCGGCTACCTGTTGAGCGAGAGCCATGCGCCACGCCGCCTCGTGCGGCTCACGGATGCCGTGCTCGGCTGGATGCCGGGCGGGCTCGCGCTCGTGTCGCTGGCCGCGTGCGCCTTCTTCACCGCGTTCACGGGTGCGTCGGGCGTCACGATCATCGCGCTGGGTGCGATCCTGTACCCGGCACTGCAGCAGGACGGCTACCCGGACAAGTTCAACCTGGGCCTCGTAACGTCGTCCGGCAGCCTCGGCTTGCTGTTCGCGCCATCGCTGCCGCTGATCCTGTACGGCGTGATCGCCGAGGT
>DATIUU010000326.1:0-11173 GCA_035466635.1 Woeseiaceae bacterium | reverse complement strand
CCGCTCGCCCGCTTCGCGTTCCCAGGCGTCGAGCTGGATATTGAACAAGGCGCGCGACGATCCGATGATGACGGTGGCGTTGCCTTCGCCGTTGTCGATCCGGCGCCGCTCGATTGCCCACAGCCCGTCGCTGTTCCGGTAGGACGGCGTTACGCCGAAATCACGCCAGTGCAATTCCCAGGCGGCGAGCAGCATGCAGGCGACAGCCACGGCGATCGCGATCGCCCGGCCGAGCGGCCGCTGCGGCAGCACACGATCGTATTTCGACGCCTCGATGCCGGTTTCAGAACTGGAAGTAGATGAAGGCATCGCTTCCTCCCTGCGTGATCACAATCGTCATCAGCATCGCTCCCAGGAGAATACCCGTGAGCCAGCCCGGCGCTCGCGCCACGACCTTATCCAGCTCGCGCTCCCGCATGTACCAATGCACCGCCAGCATCACCACAATCGTCACCGCCGTCTGTACGACGAACACCGTCGGCAGCACTTTCTCGCCGGCGGTCTCGAAGGTCAGCATGGTATCGATGAGCCGCCATGCCGTCGCGAAGTCCGGCGCGCGGAAGAAGACCCACGTGATGTTTATGAAAAAATAGGTAAGCAACGCGAGCAAGATCTGCATGGGCAGCGTCGTCCACAAGGCCAGCTTGCCGACCCTCGCTTTCAGCAAGCGCTCGACGGCCAGGTAAAGCCCGTGCAGACCGCCCCAGACGACGAAAGTCCAGCTTGCCCCGTGCCAGAGGCCGCCGAGCACCATGGTGGTCAGCAGGTTGGCGTAAGTGCGCAGGTTGCCCTTCCGGTTTCCTCCCAGCGGGATGTACAGGTAATCACGCAACCACGATGAAAGCGAGATGTGCCAGCGGCGCCAGAAATCCGAAAAACCGATCGCCGCGTACGGGAATCGGAAGTTGTCGGGCAGCCCGAAACCCAGCGTAAGCGCCACGCCGATCGCCGTCGTCGAGTACCCGGCAAAGTCGGAGAAAATCTGTCCGGAAAAAGCCAGGGTGCCGAGCCACGCATCGAGCGGGTGCAACGTCTCACCTGCACCGAAAACGGCGTCTGCCGCCGGCGCAAGCAGGCCGTCGGCAACGACGATCTTCTGGAACAGCCCGATGGTCATCAACGCCAGTCCCCAGTAGAGCTGCTGCAGCGTTGCCACGCGCGGCACTGCGAACTGCGGCAGCAGGTGCGCCGGCCGGACGATCGGCCCGGCGACGAGCTGCGGGAAAAAAGTGACAAACAATGCGAAGTCCAGCAACGACTTCGACGGCTCGGCGCGGCGCAGGTAAACGTCCAGCGAATAAGCCATGGTCTGGAAGGTATAAAACGATATACCGACGGGAAGAATGATGTGCCACTCGGGCGGCTGGTAGCTGATACCCGCCAACGCCACGAGCGAGACGAAGTTGTCGAGCAGGAACTCACCGTACTTGAAGTACCCGAGCAGGCCGAGATTGACCACCACGCTGATCGCGAGCAGCACCCGGCGTTTGTTCCTTGCCTGCTCGCTGAACAACCGCTTCGCGACGTGCCAGTCGACGACGGTCGAGAGCCACAGCAGTATCACGAACGGCGGATTCCACGCGGCGTAGAAGACGTAACTCGCGACCAGCAGGTTGGTCTTTTTTGTCGTCCACGACAGCGGCGCGTAATGCAGCGCAAGCACGATCGCGAAAAACGCGATGAACGTCAGCGAATTGAAAAGCACTGCAGTGCCCCCGCAGGCGCATCCGACACCCTGATGGCTGCGGGACCCGCTTTATTATTCGAACCCGGTTGTCAGGACCGGATTATGTGGCGGAATTCTATCAGGCTATCGCTACCTCGTCGCCGGCAACTAGGGAGACTCTGCAAAAGTATCGTCGCACACGACTGACAGTCTCGGCTCGCGGATCATTGCGGCCCCGGCGCCGCGAAACGCTGGATCCAGTCCCTGAACTCGCCGTACCAGTGCACGGAATTCTCGCGCGTCAGGATCCAGTGATTCTCATCGGGGTAGTACACGAGACGCGACTCGACACCGTTTCTCTGTAATGCCCGGAACAGCGAGAAGGCCTGCCCCACCGGTACGCGCAGGTCGTTCTGGCCGTGGATGACGAGACTCGGTGTCTTGAACTCCGCCGCAAGCAGGTGCGGCGAAATGTCGGTGTAGATGTCCGGGTTCTCCCAGTACGGACCGAAGCGCTGGTCGTGGACTGCGAAGTCGGCCGAGGTCTGCGCGTACATGTCGTAGACCGCCGCGTGTATCACCAGCGCCTTGAACGGATGTTCTTTTCCGAGCAGCACCGAGGACAGGTAGCCGCCGTAGCTGCCGCCGCCGGCGACCATGCGCTCAGGGTCGATCCACGGCTTGTCCGCGAACCACTCCGCCGCGGCGATGACGTCGGCGTACGGCAGGGTCATCCAGTCCGGGTTGATCGAATCGGCAAACGCCTGCCCGAAGCCGGACGAACCGTGGAAGTTCGGCCAGGCGGTCACGTAACCCCACGCCGCAAAGGCCTGCGAGTTCCAGCGGAAGTGGAAGCCGTCGGTCATGGCATTGTGCGGGCCGCCGTGAATCGCGAGCAGCAGCGGGTACCGCTTGCCCGGATCGAAGCCGGGCGGGTAATGCACCCACATCTGGATCTCGTCGCCGTCGGCGCCGGTGTAGGTGACCGACTCGTAGCTCCCCATATCGACATCGGCGAGAATCTCGTCGTTGAATGCATCGAGGCGCACGACGTCTCCCTTCTTCGAGATCCGTGCGACCCGCGGCGGATACACCGCGCTCTCATTACGTGCCACGAGCGTGCCGTCCTCGGCAATGCCCAGGCCGTCGAAGTCGGTGGCGTCGGTGATGCGCTGCGGCTCGCCCTTCACCGGCAGGTAGTAAACGCGGCGCGTGCCGGCATCGTCGATGGCGCCGTAAAAGCCCTTCGAGTCCGGCGCCCAGACAAGCCCGGATGCCGAACGATCCCAGTCCGCGTGCAGCATCGTCGTTGCGCCGGAGCGCAGGTCATGGAGCATCAGCTTGACCTGGTCGCCGTAGAAGCCCGCGATGGCCTGGCGCGTGTACGCGAGCGAGCGGCCGTCCGGGGCGAACATCGGATCGCCATCGGGTGCTTCGTTGTCCTCGGTGAGGTTCTGCGCCTCTTTCGCACCGATGGCCATCAGGAACACGTCGCGGTCCGGGTACACGCCTGCCGGTCGGCTGTCGGCGACGAATGCCAGCCGTTTCCCGTCGCGCGACACGTCGTACTCGCCGCTGCCGGCGCTGGTGCGCGGCAGCTGCATCCCTGTACCGAGCGTGAGCGTCTCGACTGCGCCGCCCGCGGCCGGCACCCGGTACAGGTGATTCTGCCGCTCCTCGTCGAGCCACGTGTCCCAGTAAGCATAAGGCATCTCGTTCCAGACCTTCGCGGACAGCTTGCTGTGCTTCTCGGCCTTGATGGCCTCCGCCATTTCCTCGAAGGTCTTGTCGGGCCACACGTTGGAGACGAAATAGACGTACTCGCCGGCCCACTTCGGCGCCGACACGCCGGTGGGCACATCCGTCAGCTTCACGGCCTCGCCCGGTCCGTCCATCGGCAGCACGTAGATCTGCGCAACCTCGTCGTCGTTGCGCTTGCCGACGAACGCGAGGCGCGACCCGTCGGGCGAAAACACCGGCTCGCTCGCGCTGCCGCCCTCGGCCGTCAGCGGGCGTTGCGCGGGCTTCGAGCCGTTCGCAATCAACCAGAGCCGCGTCTGGGGCTGGTAGGTCTTCTGCGGATCCTCCTGCTCCGGGTAGGTCGTCACGGCCACGACGACGTGCTTGCCGTCGGGAGAGACGACGGGCGGCGCCAGCCGGGACAATTCCCACAAGACCTCGGCACTCAGGGGCCGCGTTTCTTCGGCGTTGGCGAGGAAGGACAGTGCCAGTACCAGGCAGGACAGGATGATTCTCGGCATTCTTCGGCTCCGGTCGGAAAAGTTTCGGCGGCAACTTTACCAGAGCGGCCGCTCCCGTCACATGCACGAACCACCAGCGGCGCTTTGCTACAGTATCCAGCCTATGCTGCATCGCTTCCTGCTCACGTTGTTCGTCTTGGCGCCGTTGCCGGGACAGGCCGCCGCAGGCGATCCCGGGCCGCTTGCCAATGGTTGCGTGCAGTGCCACGCGGCCGAACAGCGCGGTTTCAGCCGTGCGCACGCGTTCGCGGCCCGGGACTGTAGCGTCTGCCACGCCGGCAATTCGGCGTCATCCACCGAAGGCGGCGCCCACGAGGGGCTCATTGCATTTCCGGGCGATCTGGCCTCGGCGGAGCGTGCCTGCGGCAGCTGTCACGCCAACCGGGTCGAGGGTGTCGCCGGCAACCTGATGCACACGGGCCACGGGATCGTAGCGAAGACGCGCAGCGTCATCGACGGCGCAGCGACGGCCGGCGGTCCCGCGAATTTCCAGTCCCTGGGCAATAGCGTCGCCGACTCGATGCTGCGCAAGCAATGCGCGAGCTGCCACCTCGGCCAGCCGAAACGAGCGCATGCCCTCGACGCGACGCGCGACCGGGGCGGAGGCTGCCTCGCCTGCCACGTCAACGACTACCCCGAGGATGCACACCCGGCGCTGACCACCCGCGTGGACGACGGCCGTTGCTTCGGCTGCCACTCCCGCTCCGGCCGCATCTCGCTGAGTTACACGGGCCTGGCGGAGGTGCCGCCACCCGACGACGCCGCAGCGCTCCCCGAATTGCGGCTCGCCGACGGCCGCGCGGTGGAACGGCGGCCGCCCGACGTGCACTACCTCGCCGGCATGAGCTGCATCGATTGCCACACCAGCGTCGGCCTGATGGCGGATGCCCGCGGCGCGACCCACCAGCGCGAGGCCGTGGACATCGGCTGCAACGATTGCCACGGCAACACCAACCCGCGGCTCGCGCTGGCCGACTGGCCCGCGGATCTCGCGAGTATGCAGAAGCATGTCCCGTTCGCGGCTGACGAAGACACCCGCTTTCTCGTCACCGCGAAAAACGGAACGCCGCTGTGGCACGTGGAACTGCGCGACGACGATGCCTGGCTGCACACCAAGAACACGGGCCGCGTATTGCGCATTCCCGAGCCCGCACCCGAACACCACGCCGGCGACACCGCCCACGAGCGCCTCACCTGCGCGGCCTGCCACAGCCAGTGGGCGCCGCAGTGCTACGGCTGCCACATGGCCTTCGATCCCGCCGGTGAGCAGTGGGACCATGTCGAAAAAGCGATGACGCCGGGACGCTGGAGCGACCGCTTTCGGCACGCCGACAACGGCCTCCCGGCGCTGGGCGTCAATGCCGGCGACCGCATCGAGCCCTTCGTGCCGGGAATGATCATGACGGTCGAGCATCCCGACTGGGACGCGGCCAGGTTCGTGCGCCGCTTCGCGCCGCTGTCCCCGCACACGAGCGGCGCGGCGCGATCCTGCGCGTCCTGCCATCGTTCGGACAGGGCGCTCGGGCTCGGCACCGGCGACGCGCTGCAGGACGGCCTGCCCGCCGACGCCTGGACGAACAGGAGCAATTCACTCGGGGGACGGGCGCCCATACCGGGGCAACGACCGTTCACCCCGGCCGAGATGCGCGCGATCCAGGCGGCCGATATCGACCGCCCGGCGGCCGACTAGCGCATGCTCAGCAGGATTCTTCGCCGACGGGCGGCAACGGCGGCGGGTCTTCCTGCTGCTGCTGCTCGAAGACCGGCGGCTCGAACGGCTGCGGCGCACCGCTGCGTTCCGCGGTGCCTTCGCCGCGGTCGCCGACGAAATAGCAGCTGTAGGCGCGCTGCGCGGAGACCTGCGGGCTCTCGCCGTCGAGTTCATCCGCCGGGATGTCGGGGTTGAGAATGCGCTCGTGCCAGGCGTTGAAACCCCCGGTCACGAGGTGGGCATCGAGGCCCGCGAGCCTGAGCATTGTGACAGCCTTGGCCGCGTTCTCGGAACCGTTGGAATAGACGACGACCTTCCTGTCGCCCGGCAGCGTGGCAATGGTCTCGCTCGCGACGAGTTCGGCAAGCGGGATGTTCTGCGCATCGCGAATTTTCGCTTTCGCGTATTCGTCCTGCGAGCGCACGTCGATGAGCACGAAGTCCTTGCGCTCCTCGATCAGCCATTCCGCCAGCTGTTCGACGCTGACGCGATCCTCCTGGCGTGCCGCGGCTTGCGCGACATCGACGAAGGACACCTGGCCGGCCGGCGCCGGCGGCTGTCCGCACGCCACCAGCAGTGCCGCAAGCGCAATGAGCAGGATCGTGTTCGGTCGTATTTCCATTGGCCTCTCGTCCATCGGTTTCGAGTAAATGGGCGGCACGTTCAGTCGTGCAGCCGCTGCATGAGCTCCGCATTATACTGGGTGTCGTAGCGCGTCCAGGTGCTTTCCTGGCCGACGTCGACCATGACCTGGCGCAGCACATAGCCGCCGAGCAACACGAGAACCGGCGCGATGATCGCAACGCGCCGCGCAAGGCCGCGAATCTCGAGGAGCTCGAGCAGCAGCGGCACCAGCAGGCCGATGCCGACGAACAGCACCCAGAAGACGAAGGTATACGGACCGTTCATGATGCTGTCGAGCGCCACCAGCTGCTGTTCCGTGCCGCTCGCGAGGTTGATGATGAAGAGTGCCACGAGCGCGAGCTCGGCGGCGATCAGCACGAGGTCGATGCGGGTGAACAGCACCTTTTCGCTGTGCTGGCGCGCGACGAGCGCCACCAGCGCGGCCGCGGTCGACAGCCCCGACACCAGGAACAGCGGCCCGAGCACGCCGGAATTCCAGAACGGCCGGGCGCTGAACGCGCTCAACAGGATGCCCGTATAGATGCCGAGCGCGATGCCGAACGGTATCGCGGCGAGCGCGATCCCGCGGCGGTGCGCCTCGCACCAGTCGACCAGCCACTTGCCGACGGCGAAGCGATCGAGCCACGGCGATGCCTGCGGGTAGCCGCTGCGTAACGTGGACAGGATCTGCAGGATGGAGATCGGGTAGATGACGACCAGGATCCAGGCACCCCAGGACATGGGCGACAGGACCTGGAACGCCGTGTAGAAACGGAACACGAACAGCTTGTGCTCCAGGTCGAGAAACAGCGTCGTCATGCCGAGCGACAGGACGATGGGTGCGAGCAATGCGAGCCGGGTGGCGGCGAACGGTGCCTCCTCGTCCTTCCTGAGCAGCGTCGCGTAGGCCGCGAACACCATGATCCCGGCGGTCAGGCCGCCGAGGAACAGGTACATCGCCACTTCCCACGTCCAGATGTGCAGGCTCGGGTCGATGAGCGCGTTGCTGCGCGCGGTGACCAACAGTTCTTCCTTCATCCGCCGCGCTCCTCAGACCAGGTAGTAGACGTTCGGCTCGTTGCCGGTTTCCGGGTGCAGGACCTTGTACTTCTGCGTCTGCAACAGGCGGCTCACTGCGCTGCCCGGATCATCGAGAGACCCGAAATGCATGCAGCGCGTCGGGCAACTGGAAACGCAGGCCGGGTCGAGCCCCTCCCGGACGCGGTGGTGGCAGAACGTGCACTTGTCGACGTAACCGTCCGGGTGCATGACGAGGCGCGCATCGTACGGGCACGCGGCAATGCACGCCTTGCAGCCGGTGCACATAGCCGGATCGACGAGCACGATATTGGTGCCCGCCCAGTAGTGGCTGGCCCCGGTCGGGCACAGCGTCACGCAGGTCGCGTTGGAGCAGTGGTTGCAGCGCTCGGAGCGGAACTCGGTGGTCAGCTGCGGGTACTTGCCGCGGGTGGCCTCGACCACCCAGTCCCGGTTGAGACCGGCCGGCACCTTGTTCTCGGTCTTGCATGCAACGACGCAGTCGCCGCAGCCGATGCAGGTCTTCGTGTCGATCACCATGGCAAATCGTGTCATCGGTGATCTCCGGAGGCGCGCTCTTTGACGAACGTCACGTAGTTGGCGCGCATACCGGTGCCGCCCATGATGGGATCGATCTTGATGTTGCCCATCAGTTCGGAATCATCGGCGCCAACGCCCGCCGCCAGCCGCAGCCGCCTGGACCTGTGACCAAAGCCGTGCGCCATGAACACGGAGTCCGGGCCGATGCGCTCGGTGACCCGCACCCGGACCGCGTTACTGACCACGCCGTTGGTGCCGCCAAGGCGCACGTAGTCGCCGCTCTCAAGCGACCACTCGTTCGCGACCAGCGGATTGACCCAGAGCTGGTTCTCGGGAGACAGCTCGAACAACAGCGGGTTGTTCACCGTCTTGCCGAAAGTGTGCGCGGGCACGCGGCCGTAGTTGAGCCGGTAGAAGCCTTGCGGCACCGGCTCGGGCGGCGTGTAGACCGGCATCGGGTCGAAGCCCGCGTCCGCCAGCTGCTGCGAGTACAGCTCGATCTTGCGGCTCGGCGTCCGGAAGACCGCGCGTTGTGCCGCATCCATGTACAGCGGCCGCTTGCGCGGGAAGTTCTTCACGCCGATCTGCTGCATTTCGGCGAGCGAACTGCCGACCTGCTTGAGCTGCCAGTCGAGCACCTCGGCGTAGTCGTCCCACGGGAAGTACTCGTCCAGCCCGAGGCGCTTGCCGAGCTGCTTCGCGATCCACCAGCCCGGTTTGCTGTCGTATTGCGGCTCGAAGGCCGGCATGCGCAGCGCCAGCGACGGGTGCCGTTCGCCCGAATTGCGCAGGTCGTCGTAGCGCTCGAGGTAGGTGCACTCGGGAAGGATCACGTCGGCGTAGCCCGTCATCTCGGACGGCATGGTCTCCACCACGGCCACGAGCTCCAGCGAATTCACCGCCGCCTCGAGCCTGGCCGCGACACCCGGGATCGTCTGCGGCAGGTTGGTGCCGTAGACCAGCCAGCCCTTGAAGAAGGCATCCTCGCCGATCGACGCGTCGATGACGCCGTTGGTGACGCCCTGGCCGGCGAACGGCCACTTGCCCGGGTACGCGTCCGCCGTCGTGGCCTTCGGTTCCGGGTAGTCGGGCAGCGGGTAGTCCGGCAGGCTGACCTTCTCCGGGATGAAGAAGCCGCCCTTGCGGTTCCACGACCCGAGCAGCGCGTTCAGCATCGCGATCGCGCGGCTGCGCTGCGTGTCGTCGCCGTACCAGACCGCGTGGCGCCCCGGGTGCACGACGGTCGCCGGCGCGGCTTTCGCCATCTCGCGCGCCGTCTGCCGGATCACGTCCGGCTTGATGCCCGTCTCGAGGTACACCCACTCGGGCGTGTAGCCGCGCACGTGACGGGCCAGCTGCTCGAAGCCCACGGTGTAGCGCTCGACGTAGTCCTTGTCGTAAAGCTGTTCCGCGATCAGCACGTTCATCCAGGCCAACAGCAGGGCCATGTCGGTGCCGGGCCTGATGGGCAGCCAGTATTTCGACTTGCTCGCCGCCACGGAGAATCGCGGGTCGACGGTGATCAGGGTGACGTCCCGGTTCAGCGCCTCGGCCAGCGTCTGCACCTGGCCGTTGTGCAGGTTCTCGCCGATGTGCGATCCGATCAGGACGATGCAGCGCGAGTTGGCCATGTCGGTGCGCTCCGGCGAACTGGCCGACTCGCCGAAGGTCAGCTGGAAGCCGACGTCGCGCGGACCGCGGCACTGCGCGAAGGCCGGCTCGGCGCGGCTGTCCGAACCGTAGGCCCGCAACAGGTGCTGGAAGTGGCTGCTGCCGGCGCCGTGGTTCAGCATGAGCATGCGTTCGGGGCCCGCCGTCGCGGCGATCGATTTCATCCTGTCGGCAATGAAGTCGAGCGCCACGTCCCAGGTCGTCTCGCGGAAGGTCTGGCGGCCGTCGATGGTCACGCGCAGGAGCGGCTGTTTCAGCCGGTCGGGATCCAGGTAGGCACCCGGACCGCCGGTACCGCGCGTGCACAGGCGGCCGCCGCAGTGCAGGTCCTCGGGGTTGCCGGTGATCTTCCACAGCTCGCCGTCTTCCTTGTAGACGTTGCCCGCGCACTTCCAGAAGCACATGTCACAGATCGTGGGCGTGCTGCTTACCGTGCCGGTGCCGGGCAACGGCTTCGCGGCACAGCCGCCGAGCAGCAACGCGGGCGACGCAGCGGCGCCGGCGCCGAGCAACGAGGAGAGCTTGATGAATTCGCGTCGTTTCACGGTTTCGCTTCCGCTTTCGGGACGATGTAGTAAGGCGTCTCGACGGTGTCGTCGATGAACGACTCTGTCGGGAAGAACGCGAACAAGAGCCCGATCGCCAGCGCGATCGCGATGAGGCCGCCCTGCAACCTGAGGATCGCACCGCGCTGCGGGTCCTCCCCGGTCGGCGGCCAGAAACGCCGCTGCACCCAGCGCATGCCGAGTGAGCCCGCCACCGCGATGACGATGATCCCGAACACCGTGGCGCCCAGGCCGATGCCCAGCGCCTGGTCGAGGCGCACGACGCCCATGTAGTCGCTGTTGTAGAAATCGCCCCAGATCGGGAACAGGTCGCCGAAGATGAGGCTGCCGAGCAGGAAGCCGACGACGAACACGAGCGCATCGATCTTGCCGGTCGCCACCGAGGCGATCGCGGTCCCGGGGCAGTAGCCGCCGATCACCATGCCGAGGCCGAACAGGAGGCCGCCAACCGCCATCGGCAGCAGGAAGGTCGGCAGCATGTAGACCTCGGAGATGTCCAGGAAGCCGACCAGGCTCAGGCCCCAGAGCCCCAGCATGCCGGTCACGATCGCGGAGAACATCACCACGGGCACGCCGACGTCCTTGAAATAGAACGCCCACGCGATGCGCCTGCCGTCGGTAAAGCCGGCATGAAACAGGGCGAAGCCGAACACGAAACCGATGGGCACGGCGAGCCAGAGGTTGAGTTCGGGCGATATCACGCCCGTCTTCGCAAGCGGAGCGATCATATCCATTGTTTTCTCACGAACCAGGCCGCCATCCAGCCGCCGGCGAATATGCACATCATGAAGACCCAGGCGCCGAGGGACAGCTCGGCGCCGCCGACCAGCGCGTGGCCGCTGGTGCAGCCGCGCGCGAGGCGCGCCGCAAACCCGGCGAGCACGCCGCCGCCAAGCCCCAGCGCGAGCCGGTACAGGATCGGGCTGCGCGGTCCGCGCAGAACCTCCACCCGGAGTTCGCCGCTCAGCCAGGCGGCGACGAAGCTGCCGATGAGCAGGCCGACCACGAGGAACACGAGGTAGTCGTTGAGCGGGTGCGCGCCGTCGGCAAAGTAACTGCCGAAGTAGACGCTCTGCTCCGTCGCCTCGGGAAACAG
>DATIUU010000325.1:0-5259 GCA_035466635.1 Woeseiaceae bacterium | reverse complement strand
ATCAGGAACGAACTCGAGAAAAAGAAGGCGGAGCTGACCGTTCGCCTGCAGCGCATCACCGACAACCTGCGGCGCGGATACCATCCCGATTCGAAGGAACGTGCCAAGGAGCTCGAGGACAGCGAAGTCGTCGACGCCCTCGGCAACGAGGCACGGGCGGAAATCAGCAACATCTCTGCTGCGCTACAGCGCATCGATGCCGGGGAGTACGGCATCTGCGTCGACTGCGGTACCGAGATCGATAAAGGCCGGATGCGCGTGCACCCCTACGCGAAGCTCTGTATCGAATGTGCGCGCCTGGAGGAGGAGCGCAAGGGTCGCTACTCCTGATGAATGTGCATCTTGACGAGATCGGCCAGTGATCTCGCCTGCATTTTCTCCATCACCCGGGCGCGGTGAATCTCGACGGTGCGCTGGCTGACGCCGAGTTCGTAAGCGATCACCTTGTTGGGCTTGCCGGTGACGACGAGGTCGAACACCTCGCGTTCTCGATTCGTAAGGCGCGCAATCCGGTCCTCGACCTCGGCATGCTGCTGCTGCTCCTCCCTTCGCTGGCGGTCGGTCTTGAGCGCTTCGCGAATTCGATCGAGCAGGTCCTGGTCACGGAACGGCTTCTGGATGAAATCCACGGCACCTTTTTGCATGGCTTCCACGGCCATGGGTACGTCGCCGTGCCCGGTGATGAAAATGACCGGCAGGCTGCGGCCGCGCCGCAAAAGTTCTTCCTGGAGCTCGAGGCCGCCGAGACCCGGCATGCGGATATCGAGTACCAGGCAACCGGGCCGCTCGTGCGGTACCTGTTCGAGGAACTCGTCGCCCGAACCATAAATCTCGTGCCTCAGGTTGACGGAGTCCATCAGCGCCTGCATCGCGAAGCGGATCGCCGGGTCGTCGTCGACGATGAAGACTGTGGCTGCTTGCTCGGATTGTGGGCTCATGCTTACCGGTTGGTAGATATTCTGGATTTGCCAGGAAAGATTATACAGACTAAATGCTGCCGCGCCGATTGGACCAGAAAGGGCAGGATTTTGCGAGCTTTTGCGCGCTCATGCGGCCCGTGAGCGGGCGTGCTAATCGAGCCGTTTCGTGAAGCGCAGTGCCGCCCCGGCCATCGCGACCATTGCGAAACCGACGAGGTAGGCGACCTCCCTGTGCAGCTCGCCGATGGACGCTTCTCGCAGCATGATGCCGCGGGTCAGGCGGATGAAATGGGTGTTCGGCAGCACTTCGCCGAGCCACTGTGCGACCCGCGGCATGCCTTCGAAAGGAAACATGAAGCCGGACAGCAGTATCGACGGCAGCAATATGAATACCGTTATCTGCGTGGCCTGGAACTGCGTCCGCGCCGCGGTCGAAATCAGCAGCCCGAGCGCGAGGTTGGCCGCGATGAAGGCGAAAGCGGCCAGGTACAGGTCGACAATGCTGCCGCGTACCGGGACGTCGAAGAGCAGCCGCCCGACGGCGAGTATGAGCGCGAGCTGCAACATGCCGATGAGGATGTAGGGCACGAGCTTGCCGATCATGAGTTCCGCAGATGTCACCGGCGTGTTGATGAGCAGCTCGAGGTTGCCGCGTTCGCGCTCCCGCACGACGGCAACGGCCGTGAACAGGATCATGGTCATCGTCAGGATCACGCCCATGAGCCCGGGTACGATGTTGACCGGGGTCCTGCGCTCGGGGTTGTAGTAGGGCCGGACTTCGATGACCTGTGGTGGCGGCGCCCGGTCCGCGGTGCTCACATCGAAACCGAAGGGCATCGAACGGAGCTGGTTGGCGACGCCGAGGATCGTGGGGTCGCTGCCGTCCACCAGCAGGTGCGAAGCGGCGCGATTGCGGTCCACCACGCGGCGATCGAAGTCGTGCGGAATATGGACGCCCACCGAGATCCTGCCGTCGCGCAGCAGCGTCTCGAGTTGCTGCGGGGATTCCACGGCGGCGACGATGTCGATGACCTGCGTCTGTGCGAGCTCGGCGACGAACTGCCGCGACAGGTGCGTGTTGGCCTGGTCGGCGACGGCCGTCTTCAGGTTGCGCACGTCCGTGTTGATCGCATAGCCGAACAGCAGCATCTGCATGACCGGCAAGCCGACGACCATGCCGAACGTCAGCCGGTCCCTGCGCAACTGGCGGACTTCCTTGAGGAGTATGGCGAATATCCGCGAGAGGGACGTCATGCTGCCTGCCTCTGCGGTTTGAGCGTGACCGCGACGAACACGTCCTCCAGGGTCGCCGACGACATCGACGACCGTGCCTCGATGCCGGCCTTTTTCAGGGCGGCGTCTACTGTTCCGTCCGGGTGGTCGCACGATTCCGGGATCAGCACCCGCAGCCTGACGCCGAGCTGGGTCACGCTCGCGACCTCCGGGATGGCCGCGATCACCACCTGCGCGCGGTAGGGGTCGCCGGCGACGACTTCGACGATGTGCATGCCGGTGTTTGCCTGCAGCTCCGTCGGCGTGCCGTCCGCCACCTTGACGCCGCGGTCCAGGATGGCGAGCCGGTGGCAGCGCTCGGCCTCGTCCATGTAGTGGGTGGACACCAGGATGGTGGTGCCGGCCTGCGCGAGGCGAAACAGCGCGGACCAGAAATCGCGGCGGCTCTGCGGGTCGACGGCGCTGGTCGGCTCGTCGAGCAGCAGCAGCTCCGGCCGGTGAAGTACGGCGCAGGCGAGTGCCAGGCGCTGCTTCTGGCCGCCGCTCATGGTGCCGGCGAGCTGCCTGCGCTGTTCGCGGAGGTCGTAGCGCTCGAGCAGTTCCTCGATGCGCCCGGCGCGCTCGCGTCGCGGGTACGAGTAGATCTCGGCGATGAATTGCAGGTTCTCCAGCACGGTCAAGTCGCCGAACAGCGAGAACTTCTGCGTCATGTAGCCGATCCGCGGCTTCAGCAGCCGCGCGTCGCCGGGAATCTCGGTATCCAGCACGACCGCCGAGCCGTCGCTCGGCATGAGCAGGCCGCAGAGCATGCGTATGGTCGTCGACTTTCCCGAGCCGTTCGGCCCGAGGAAGCCGTAGATCTGGCCGCGGGGCACGTCGAGATCGAGTCGGCTCACGGCGACGAGATCGCCGAAGCGCTTCGTGAGGCCGCGGGCCTCGATCGCGTACTCGCGCGTCATGGCCGGGCGTCCGGCAGTGCCAGTTCGACCGCCACGGGCATGCCGTCGGGAAGCCGTTCCTGGCGCTCCTTGAGATCGACCTTGGCCAGGAAGGTGAGCCAGCCCCGGTCACGTTCCGTCAGCGCGAAATAGGGGGTGAATGCCGCCTCGGCCGCCACCCAGCGGACGCGGCCCCGGAGCGGTGCGTCGAAGCCCTCGATGAACACGCGGGCATCGGTGCCCGGCCGCACCTGTGCACGCAGGCGCTCGGGAATATAGATCCTGGCATAGGGCTGCAGGCCGCCGAGTAGGACGGCGACGGGCTGCCCGGCCGGCGGTCGCTCGCCCACCTCGAACAGCCGGCTGTCGAACAGGCCGTCCACCGTCGCCTTCAGCACGTGGCGTTCGACGTCCACGGCCGCGCCGTCGCGCCGGGCCGCGGCCTGTTGCAGGGCCTGCTCCGCCTGCGCGAGCTGTTCGACGGTGGTGCCGGCGAGCAGCTCCTGGAGCTGCGCCCGGCGCAGTGCCAGGGCCGCTTCGGCCGCGTCCAGCTCGGCCCTGGCACGATCCCGCGCTTCCGGCGATGCGAGTTCCTTCTCGAGGAGGTCCGTCGCCCGCTGCAACTGCAGGCGGCGGAATTCGACGTCCTGGCCGGCACCGGCGAGATTCGCCCGCGCCTGCTCGATCTGCTCCTGCCGCGGGCCGCGGACCAGTTCGTCGAGCCGCGCGCGTGCCTGGCCGACGGCCGCTTCGGCTTCGCGGAGGCGCGCCCGCGCCCGCGTGTCGTCCTGGCGCAGGATGACCTGGCCCGCCGTCACGGGTTCGCCCTCGGCAACGGCGATCGCGGTGATCGGTTCGTTGACCTCCGCGACGAGTTCGATCCGGTCGGAGGCCAGTTCGCCGACGACGACGTTGCCGTCGTCGGCGTTGTCGCACGCGGCGAGCAGCAGCGCGGCGATGCAGGTAACGATGAGTCTTGCCGGGTTCATGCGGTTGCTCCGCTCAGGCCTTGATGTAGGCGAGGATCATGTCGACGTGTGTTTCGATCAGCCTGTCCGTGTCGAGCGAGCGGTCGGCAAACACGATGCCCCAGACGATCGACATCATGACCGGGGCCACGATGAGTTGCGGCAGATCAGTGACGGCGCTCTCGCGGAATTCGCCGTTCTCGACGCCGCGCCGCAGCAGTTGCCGCAGCGCGCCGAGTCCCCGCGACGCGACGTTCTGCCAGTAGTAGTCCACGAGGTCGGGGTGCTTCGGCGCCTCGGAGATCATCAGCCGGATCACGACACTCACCGGCGAGCCGGGCACGCGCTTCATGAAATCGAGCACCGGGCCGCGAATGAAGGCTTCGGCGCCGAGTTCGGCGGTGTCGAGCGTCCGGGTCAGTTCGTCGAGCCGCGGCGTGACCACGCTGCGGATCACGGCCTTGAACAGTTCTTCCTTGGTCTTGAAATAGACGTACAGCAGCCCCTTGCTGACGCCGGCGCGCCGCGCCACGTCCTCGACCTTGGTCGCCGTGAAACCGTTTTCGGCGAATGCGCCGAACGCGGCCGCGGTGATTTCCTGCGGGCGGTCTTCCTTGCGGCGTTGATAGCGCGGTCGGGCCATGCCGTCACCTTGATGACTCAAAGGTCAGCAAGTATATTTAATGACCCATGGGTCAGCAAGCTTTTTCGCCGCATGGACCGCCGCGGTTCCCGCTGCGATTCCCGCGACCCGCCCAGTCCGTCATAATGCGCCCCCATGTTCACCTACCTCGATCCCACCGTGCGCAAGCGCCTCGTTGCGGAAGGCAAGCTGATCCGCATCGACCGACAGGGGCGGCGGCTCGACCCGGACGAGCGGGGCGGCGGGCAGGCGATCAGCATCCTCGGACCGATCCCGCTGCCGGTCACGCTCGGCGGGCGGCACCTCGAGGTCACGTGGTATGCCTGCGTGCGCAACACGGAGCTGTCGAAGGTGCAGGAGCTCGCGGACCAGCTGCGGGCGCAGCACACGCAGTCGCTGTTCGCGAATCTCGCCTCGTCGATGGCGGTCAACTGCGTGCTGGTCATCGGCGACAGGAGCCGCTGGACCAGGCCGCTGATCCGGGTGCACTCGAGCTGCCTCACGGGCGACGTTTTCGGCTCGGAGCGCTGCGAGTGCGGCCCGCAGCTGCACCATGC
>DATIUU010000324.1:0-1682 GCA_035466635.1 Woeseiaceae bacterium | reverse complement strand
GCTCATGCTGGGCGGCGGCGGCATCGTGATCGGCCTCGCGACGTTCGGCATCCGCGTGATTTCGACCGTCGGCAAGAAGATCACGCACCTGACGCCGAGCCGCGGATTCGCCGCCGAACTGGCTGCGGCGACCACAAGCGTCAGCGCATCCGGCACGGGAATCCCCATCTCGACCACCCACACGCTGGTCGGTGCGGTACTCGGGGTCGGCGTTGCGCGCGGCATCGAGGCAATCGATCTGCGCGTCGTCGCCCGGATCTTCGTCTCATGGGTCGTTACGATTCCCGCGGGCGCATTCCTCGCGATCGTGTTCTTCTTCGTGTTCAAGGCGATCCTGCCCTAGACGCGTCGGATTCGGGGCATTGTCGCGATTCGCATCCGCCGCAACAGGTGATCCCGGGTCCGACAGGCGGCCAGTCCCGTTTGTCAGCTGCCCCAAGGCTGTGGTTTGATCACCGATCCAAGCGCAAGCCGGGTTCATCCGCCATGCAAAGACTGACTGCTTTCCTCGCCGCGGTTCTGCTCTCCTTGCCGTTACCGCTGACGCTCGCGTCCGCGCAGGCGAGCGACGAGCCGATCGTGCGTTACGACGACCTGCGGCATCCGGTCCTGGGCGCCAACGGCATGGTCTCGTCGCAGAACGCGCACGCATCGGAAGTCGGCGCCCGGATACTCGCGGACGGCGGCAACGCCGTCGACGCGGCGGTGGCCGTCGGCTTCGCACTGGCGGTCACCCTGCCACGCGCGGGCAACCTGGGCGGCGGCGGGTTCATGCTGGTCCACGACGCGGGTTCGAACGAGACGGTCGCGATCGACTACCGCGAAGCTGCGCCGCGGCGCGCGAGCCGGGACATGTTTCTCGACGCGGACGGCAACGTCGACATGGAAAAGGCGCGCTTCAGCCACCTCTCCGCCGGCGTGCCCGGCACGGTTGCCGGCCTGTGGCGAGCGCACCAGGATTACGGGCGGCTGCCCTGGAAACGCGTCGTCGAACCCGCCATCCGGCTGGCGCGCGACGGCTTCGAAGTCACCTACGATCTCGCCGGCCTGCTGGCATCGCGCAAGGAGCGCATGTGCCGGTTCGAGGCAACCTGCCGCTATTTCTACAAGCCGGGCGGCGAGCCCTACGAACCGGGTGAACGCTTCGTGCAGCCGGACCTCGCGGATACCCTGCAGAGTATCGCGGAGCAAGGCCCGGATGCCTTCTACAGGGGCGTGATTGCGGCCAGGATCGTCGCCGAAATGGAGCGGGGCGGCGGCCTGGTCGACGCCGAGTCGCTGGCTGCCTACGAGCCGGTCGTCCGGGATCCCGCGCGCGGCACGTACAGGGGCTACGAGGTGCTGACGATGCCGCCTCCCAGTTCGGGCGGCATCCACATCGTGCAGATGCTGAACATCCTCGAGAACTTCCCCGTGGCCGAGTTCGGATCGGGCAGCGCGGATGCGGTCCACGTATTGGCGGAGACGGCGCGGCTGGCCTACGCCGATCGCAGCAAGCACCTGGGCGATCCGGATTACTACAACGTGCCGGCCGACTGGCTGATGAGCAAGGCCTATGCGCGGAAGCTCGCGGCGACCATCGACATGAAGCGGGCCCGCCCGTCGTCGGAGGTGGCGCCGGGCGTGCCGCCGGCCTACGAGAGCCCCGACACCACGCACTTCTCCGTGATGGACCGCGACGG
>DATIUU010000323.1:0-14704 GCA_035466635.1 Woeseiaceae bacterium | reverse complement strand
CGACCAACTGCGCCGTGCTCGGCGTGGCGCTGCTGAACGTGCGGCAGTCGACCGGCTTCGTGCAGTCCGTGTTCTACGGCCTGGGCGCGGCCGGCGGCTTTGCACTCGTGCTGATCCTGTTTGCCGCCATCCGCGAACGCCTCGATGCCGCCGACGTCCCGGTGCCGTTCCGTGGTGCCGCGATCGCCCTCGTCACGGCCGGCATGATGTCGCTCGCCTTCATGGGGTTCGCGGGCATGGCGCGGCCCTGAGTCCGGCGCAGCCGCATGTGGATCGGCGTACTCACTCTCACGGTCATCGCGCTGCTCGCGGGCCTCGCGCTGGGTTTCGCCGCCCGCCGGCTGCCGCCGGACCCGTCGAGCCTCGTCGAGCGCGTCAATGACCTGCTGCCCCAGACCCAGTGCGCGCAATGCGGCTACCCGGGATGCCGGCCGTATGCCGCGGCGATCGTGGCCGCGGGCGAGGCGATCAACCTGTGCCCGCCCGGCGGCAACGACACGGTGCGGCGCCTCGCAGACCTGCTCGGCCGCGCCGAATCGCCGCCGCTCGCGACGGGCCCGGCTGCTCGCGCCGTCGCGGTCATCGACGAATCCCTGTGCATCGGCTGCACCTACTGCCGCGCCGCGTGCCCGGGGGATGCCAGCGTCGGGGCCCACCAGCTGATGCACACCGTGATCGAAGAGGAGTGCACCGGCTGCGAGCTGTGCGTCGCGCCCTGCCCGGTCGACTGCATCGCCATGCGAGCGTCGTAGTGCCGGGCCCCGCAGCGACATTCGACCTGGGCAGGCTGCATGGCGGCCTGCGGCTCGACGCCCGCAAGGCCGCATCGACGAGCACGCGGATACAGTCCCCGCCGCTGCCCGAACGGCTGGTCCTGCCGCTCGAACAGCACGTCGGCGGGCCCGCCCGGCCGCTGGTGAGCGTCGGCGAGCGCGTCCGCAAGGGCCAGCTGCTCGCCGAACCGCCGGGGCCACTCGGCGCGCCGGTGCATGCCTCCTCGTCCGGCAGGATCGCCGCCATCGAACCCCGGCCGGTCTCCGGCCGCTACGGCGAACCGGCTCCCTGCATCGTCATCGACTGCGACGGCGACGACCGGGCCGTCGACACCTGGGGGCAGCCGGCCCCGTATTCCGGCGTGCGCGGGGACGCCCTGCTCGAGATGATCCTGCAGGGCGGGATCGTCGGCCTGGGCGGCGCGGTCTACCCCACCGCGCAGAAGCTCATGCAGGCCGCCGCCCGCGAACTCGAGTACCTCGTCCTGAACGGCGCCGAGTGCGAGCCTTACATCAGCTGCGACGACATGCTGATGCGCGAACGCGCGGACGCGATCGTCAGCGGTGCGCAGATCCTGCTGCACGCGCTCGACCTCGCGCGCGGCTACATCGTCGTCGAAAGCGACAAGCCGGAGGCCATCCGGCAACTGGCCACGGCGCTGACCGCGGCCGCCGAGGAGCGGCTGGTGCTCAAGGAGATCCCGACGATCTACCCGTCGGGCGGCGAAGACCAGCTCGTGCAGCTCGTGACCGACCGCGAGGTCCCGAGCGGCGGGCTGCCCACGGATGTCGGCTGCCTCGTGCAGAACGTCGGCACGGCCGCCGCCATTCACGACTGGCTGCAGGACGGCGAACCGCTGGTCTCCCGGATCACCACCATCACCGGGGACGGCATCGCGAACCCCATGAATCTGCGCGTCCGCATCGGCACGCCGATCGCCGACGTGGCCGCGTTTGCGGGGGGCTACACGGCCAGTGCCAAGCATCTCGTGATCGGGGGCCCGATGACGGGCCGGTCGGTCACGACCGATCGAGTGCCCGTGGTCAAGGCGACCAACTGCGTGCTGGTGATGGCGGAGATCCCGGCGACCGGCGCGGAGCTGCCTTGCATCCGCTGCGGCGACTGCGCGGCGGCCTGCCCCGTGCGCCTGCAGCCCCAGCAGCTGTTCTGGTACGGGCGCACGGATGACGAACGCCAACTCCGCGAACTGGGGCTGACCGACTGCATCGAGTGCGGCTGCTGCGACCTGGTGTGTCCGAGCCACATACCGCTCACCCACGCCTTCCGCACCGCGAAAGCGCGCATCCGGGAACTCGAGGACGAAAAAGCCCGCGCCGAGCGGGCCCGGCGCCGCTTCGAAGCGCGCGAAGAACGCCTGCAGCGCGAGCAACAGGCTCGTGAAGCGGAACTCGCGCGGCAGAAGGCGCAGGCGAGGAAAGCGGGCCCGGACGCCATCGCGGACATCATGAAGCGCAAGCAGAGGGACGGGGACTGAGCGTGGACTTCGAACGCCGCGAAGCCCCCTACCTGGCGCCAGCCGCGAATGTCGCCGGCATGATGCAGCAGGTGCTGCTCGCGCTCGTGCCCGCCGCGATCGCCCACGTCTGGTTCTTCGGCCCGGGCCTGATCTTTAACCTGCTCGTTGCCGCCGCGGCCTGCCTGGGCGGCGAAGCGCTGATGATGCGCTTGCGCGGCCGGCCGCCGGCGCGTGCCCTCGCCGACTACAGCGCGCTCGTGACGGCGGCGCTGCTGGCCTTCGCGCTGCCGTCGCTGACGCCTTGGTGGGTGACGGCCACCGCCGGGCTGTTCGCCATCGTCGTCGCCAAGCATCTCTACGGCGGTCTCGGCTTCAATATCTTCAACCCGGCCATGGCGGGCTACGTCGTCGTGCTGGTCGCCTTCCCGATGCACCTCAACCTGTGGGTGGCGCCGCGCATGGGCGACATCGACTACCCGTTCCTGACGACGCTGCAGACCCTGATGTACACGCTGACCGGGGCGCTGCCCGACGTGCTCACCTACGACGAAGTCAGCCGCGCCACCCCCCTCGATGCCATGAAGTCCGGCCTCGGCGCCATGCGCACGACCGCCGAGATCCGGTCGCTGCCCGTCATGGGCGACTTCGGCGGCGTCGGCTGGGAATGGATCGGCAACTTCATTGCCATCGGCGGTTTCTGGCTGCTGGTCCGCAAGGTCATTCGCTGGCACATCCCGCTGGGCGTGGGTGCCGGCCTGCTGGTCCCGGCCACGCTCATGTGGCTCGCGAACCCGGGAGCCGAGCCGGGCCCCGGTTTCCACCTGTTCAGCGGCGCGGCGCTGCTGTGCGCGTTCTTCATCGCAACCGATCCCGTGTCCGCGGCCGCCAGCCCGAAGGGCCGCTTCATCTACGGTGCCGGCATCGGTTTCCTGATCTACGCGATACGCACGTGGGGCGCGGACGTGGACGGCGTGGCGTACGCCGTCCTGCTGATGAACATGGCGGTGCCCGTGATCGACCGCCTCACCCGGCCGCGCATCGTCGGTCACGGCAAGCAGCCGGGGGCGTCATGATGCCGCGAGTCGCCAAAGGCGGCGTAACGCTGGCGGTGATCGCCGCGATCTGCGCCTCGCTCGTGGCGGCAACGTACCAGCTGACCGCGCACCGCATTGCCGCGAACGAACAGGCCTGGCTGGAGAGAAGCCTGCTGCCCGCGCTCGGGGACGTACGATTCGACGGTCGCATCACGGACTCCAGGATCGTTCTCGAGCCGCCGCACGAGCTGCCCGGGAGCGACGCCGCCATCATCTACCGGGCCTGGTCCGGCGGCGCGCCCGCCGCCGCGCTGTTCGCCGTCACGGCACGCGGCGGCTATGCCGGCCCGATCCGGCTGCTGGTCGGCATACGCGCCGGGGGCAGCGTGACCGGGGTGCGCATCCTCGAGCACCGGGAAACGCCCGGGCTCGGCGACGGCATCGACACGGCGCGTTCCGACTGGGTGCACCAGTTCGACGGCCGCTCGCTCGGCGACCCGCCGCTCCCCGGGTGGCGGCTGCGCACCGACGGCGGCCGCTTCGACCAGCTCACCGGCGCTTCCGTCACGCCGCGCGCGGTCGTCAGGGCGATCCGCGAGACGTTGTTATACTTCGACGCTCACCAGGCGGAGATCTTCGGCATGCCGGCCACGGCGGATTCACAATGACTGCGGCGCTTCTCGTCGAGCGTTTGCAGACGGGACTCTGGCGGGAGAACCCCGGGCTCGTGCAGCTGCTCGGCCTGTGCCCGCTGCTCGCCGTCACCACGACCTTCGTCAACGGCCTCGGGCTCGGCGTGGCCACCGTGCTGGTGCTCACCTGCTCCAACATCCTCGTGTCCGCGACGCGCCGCTTCATACTCGCGGAGATCCGCGTGCCGATCTACGTGCTGATCATCGCGAGCCTCGTGACGTGCATCGAACTGATCTTCAAAGCCTGGTTCCCCGCTCTCGACCGGTCGCTGGGCATCTTCATTCCGCTGATCGTCACCAACTGCGCCATCGTTGCGCGCGCCGAGGTGTTCGCGTCCCGCAACGGCGTCGTGGCCAGCCTGTTCGACGGGCTCGGCATGGGCACCGGGTTCGCGCTGCTGTTGATGGCCATCGGCCTGTTCCGCGAACTCGTCGGCCGCGGCTCGCTGTTCGCCGAACTCGACAAGCTCATCGGCGGGGAGCCGATGGCGGGGCTGGTCATCCTGGACGGCGGCTGGCTGCTGGCCGCCCTGCCCCCGGGCGCATTCTTCAGCCTGGCGCTGGCCGTTGCATTGAAAAACCATCTCGACAGCAAGCGGGCCATGGCGCGCCGGACATGAACAGGGACAAGCGCACAGCCATCTACAGCCGGTTGCGCGAGCTGGATCCGCACCCGACGACCGAGCTCGACTACGGCACGCCTTTCGAGTTGCTGGTCGCGGTGATCCTCTCCGCACAGGCCACCGACGTCGGCGTCAACAAGGCCACCGCGAAACTCTACAAGGTCGCCAATACGCCGCAGGCCATACTCGATCTCGGCCTCGACGGGCTGAAGTCCTGCATCCGCACCATCGGGCTCTTCAACAGCAAGGCCGGGAACATCATCAAGACCTGCCGGATCCTGCTGGACGAGCATGGCGGCGAAGTCCCCCGGAGCCGCGAGGATCTGGAGAAGCTACCCGGAGTCGGCCGCAAGACCGCCAACGTGATCCTGAACACGGCGTTCGGCGAGCCCACGATCGCGGTCGACACCCACATCTTCCGCGTCGCCAACCGTACCGGCCTCGCGAAAGGCAAGACGCCGCTCGAGGTCGAGAAGCGCCTCGTCAGGCTCACTCCCGACGAATTCAGGAAGGACGCGCACCACTGGCTGATCCTCCACGGACGCTACATCTGCAAGGCCCGCAAGCCGGAGTGCTGGCACTGCCCCATCGTCGAATGGTGCGAGTACCGCGGGAAGGTGCTCGAATGATCTTCGGCCAGGACCGGCGGGAGCTCAGGAAGATGTACCTGGATGCCTGGCAGAAACACGTCGCCGGCCGCCCGATGTCGCCGCTCGAAGCCCAGATCGCGGACGTGGTCGCCGAGCATCCCGAATACCACGACGCGCTTACCGGCGGCGATCTCGACCGCGACTACACGCCCGAGGGCGGCCGCGCGAACCCGTTCCTGCACATGGGCCTGCATCTCGGCATCCGCGAGCAGGTCGCGACCGACCGGCCCGCCGGCGTCGCGGCGATCCACCGCAGGCTCGCGGCGCGGGACGGCGATCGCCACGTCGCCGAGCACCGCATGATCGAGTGTCTCGCCGAAACACTCTGGGAGGCGCAAGGCGCAAACCACGCCCCTGACGAAGCCCTCTACCTGGAACGCCTGCGCCGGCTGTAATAAATGCGGCGCCGGGCTGGTCTGTTGATGTAATCCCGCAGGTGAGTCGATGAAGCAAAGCCATTCACGCTATCCCGTCAGCGGCGCCGGCCTCGGCCTGCGGCGCCCGATCGCCGACAAATTGATGGCCGATCCTCCCGCCGACGTCGATTTCATGGAAGTCGCGCCGGAGAACTGGATCCACGTGGGCGGCGCCCTGGGCCGGAAATTCCGCTGGTTCACCGAGCGCTACCCGTTCCTCATCCACGGACTCTCGCTGTCCATCGGCGGCCCGGCGCCGCTCGACGAGCAGCTGGTGCGCGACATCAAGGCGTTCATGGCAGAGCACGGCATTCGCATGTACTCGGAGCACCTGAGCTATTGCGGCGACGACGGCCAGCTCTACGACCTGATGCCGATTCCCTTCACGGAAGACGCCGTCAGTTACGTCGCCGACCGCGTGCGCCGCGTGCAGGACATCCTGGAGCAGCGCATCGCGCTCGAAAACGTCTCGTACTACGCACCGACCGACACCTCGCTGTCCGAAGCCGATTTCGTCAACGCGGTGCTCGCGCAAGCCGACTGCGACCTGATGCTCGACATCAACAACATCGTGGTCAACAGCATCAATCACGGCTACGACCCGCACGCCTTCATGCGGCAGATGCCGGCCGAGCGCATTCGGTACTTCCATATCGCGGGACACTACGTCGAAGCCGAGGACCTGCGTATCGACACGCACGGCGCGGCAGTCGACGACCAGGCCTGGCAGCTGCTGGCGGATGCCTATGCGCATTTCGGTCCCGTTCCCACCCTGCTGGAGCGCGATTTCAACTTCCCGCCCATGGACGAACTGCTCGGCGAGGTCCGCCGCATCAGGGAATTGCAGCAGCAGGCGCAAGCGGCGGATGCCGCCCATGGCTGAGCGGCCGAAGTTCCAGCAGCAGCAATACGCCTTCGCGGCGCATATACGCGACCCGCAGAATGCGCCCGCGCCCGAGGGCATCGAAGACCGCCGCATGGCGATCTACCGCGAGCTGTTCTTCAACAACCTGAAGAGCCTGCTGTCGAACATGTTCCCGGTCCTCGCGAAACTGCACGGCGACCAGCACTGGCGCCTGCTGGTGCGGCAGTTCATGCGGCAGCACCAGGCGCACACGCCGTACTTTCTGCAGCTGCCGGCCGAGTTCCTGGCGTTCCTGCAGGCCGAGTACGAGCCCGGCCCCGACGACTTCCCGTTCCTGGCCGAACTGGCGCATTACGAGTACATCGAGCTCGCGCTGTCGATCTCCGAGGCAGACAATGACATGCAGGGCGTGGACCCCGAGGGCGACCTGCTCGCAAACGTACCCGTCAAGTCGGCGCTCGCCTGGGTCTACGCCTACGAGTATCCCGTGCACCGCATCTCGGCCGAGTTCCTGCCGGATGCGCCCGCCGGCCAGCCCGTGTACCTGGCCGTCTATCGCGACACCACCGACAAGGTCGGATTCCTCGAGCTCAATGCCGTGACCGCCGGGCTCCTGAACGCGATCGAGGAGAACGAGCGAGGGCTGAGCGGCGACGCGTTGTTGCGCAGGCTCGCAGCCGACATCAACTACCCCGATACCGACGCATTCGTCACCCACGGCCTTGCGGCCATGCGGGAGATGCGATCCCTCGACATACTGACCGGCGCACGCAACGCCGACTGAAGGAGCCCTCTCATGGACAAGCTCAAGGCGTTGTGGAAAGCCGTCGTCGATATTCTCGATCCGGCCGGCGACTGGGTGGCGTTGCTGCCCATACGCCTGCTCATGGCCTACGAATTCTTCAAGGCCGGGCTGACGAAGTTCAACGGCAACAACTGGTTCGGCAGTGTGCAGGAAAACTTCCCGTTCCCGTTCGACGTCGTTCCCGTCGAGATCAGCTGGTTCCTCGCAACCTGGACGGAACTGCTCGGCGGGCTGTGCCTGTTCGTCGGCCTGTTCACGCGTTTCTGGGCATTCAGCCTCATCATCCTGACGATCGTGGCGATCTTCGGCGTGCACTGGCCGGACGAGTGGTCGAGCCTCGCGGAGCTCTGGAAAGGCTACGCCATCACGGACAAGGGCTTCGGCAACTACCGCGTGCCGCTCTTGTTCCTGGCGATGCTGTTGCCGCTCTTGTTCGTCGGCGGCGGCAAGCTCAGTGTCGATCATGTGCTGGCGAGGAAACTCCGATAGACGGCCTGTCGGGGCTGCCTGCCGATTGCGAATCTGCGCGTAATGCCCTGATTTGTCGCTAAAAACAGTGGTTCGAGCTGAATAAAATGACAGTGTCTCTGATACCTGCAGGGAGCTGTGATCATGTTAGCCATACCGAATCCAATACCGCTACGCGAGATCGACGAACTCGATCGCGCGATCGTCGATCTTTCTGCCCGCATCAACTCGGAAACCTATGAACTGCTCGTGCTCGTCCGGGAATTCGACGAACGAGCAGGCTGGCTGAAATGGGGCTTCACGGACTGCGCCAGCTGGCTGCACTGGCGCTGCGATCTCAGCGTTGGCGCCGCGCGTGAAAAGGTGCGTGTTGCACATGCGCTGAAATCGTTGCGGGCGGTCTCCACTGCGTTTCAGGCGGGCGAACTCTCATATTCCAAGGTCCGGGCGCTCGTGCGGGTGGCGAATCGCGAGAACGAAGATGCGCTCGTTGACTTCGCGCTGAAAACGACGGCCGCCATCGTCGAGGAACGCTGCCGCGAATTGCGCTGCGGGACGCAAGACTCTTTGGACGAAGCGAACCGGGCCTACCTGGCGCGCTCGCTGACGATCCGCCGCGATGCGCGGCGCGGGATGATGACGATCACCGTCGAATTACCGATGGAGACCGGGGAACTCGTCGACGCAGCCCTCGATCGGGCCCGGGACGACTCCAATTTCGTCGAGTTCGGCGACGTGCCCTGGGCCGCCCGGCAGGCAGATGCGCTCGTGGCAGTGGCGCGTTCATACCTGTCGGGCGAGCAGCCTGCACCGCGTGACACGACCGACAACTATCTCGTCAACATCCATGTCGACCACACCGCGCTCGCCAACAACGCAGGCCGCTCCGCGCTGCCGGTGGAATCCGTCCGGCGCCTCAGCTGCGATGCGGAAAAGGTAACCATCGTCGACGGCGACGACGGCGAGCCGCTCAGCGTCGGGCGCAAGACCCGGGTCGTTCCGGCCGCCATCCGGCGTGCCTTGCGGGCGCGCGACAAGGGTTGCACGTTCCCCGGCTGCAGGAACAGCCGCTTCGTCGACGCGCATCATGTTCGGCACTGGTCTTCCGGGGGCGAGACGCGGCTCGACAATCTGCTGCTCCTTTGCTCCCGCCATCACCGCCTCGTGCACGAGGGCGGCTATCGCATCGACAAGGACGTTCAGGATCGCTGGATCTTCAGGCGGCCCGATGGAATTGCCGTGCCGGCCTGCGGTTATCGCAAAGTCGACAGGGTGGACGACGAGGTGGATTCAAGAATCAACGACTTGCACGCGACTCCGCGGAGTCGTGCTGAACCGGGACTGGTCAGGGCGCCAGCGCCGCCGGACTGAGTAGTTTGGCAGGCGGAAGGCCGCTTCGGGTTCAACTAATCCTCCTCTGCTCACCGGCGACGCGTAGTTTTCGTTCAATACGAGGGTCCGCTTCGCGCGCGGAAGCCGCCCCTGAGCCTAATCGCGTTATGATTTCCGCTGTTGAACCGAAGCGGACATTTATATTTCCCGGTCTACCTTCAGACCAAGTCCAATTTAGGTACTTTTCCGAATTGACGCGATTCGTGCTTAAACGCATAAATTGTCGTTACATCCGATAAAGGCAAATCTGACGAAAGTCAGTGACGCAAAGCCACGGGTCCTCGCGTCCTCCGAGAAGCCAAGGATGACTCCCCGAAGGACCCAAGATCGCTGGGCTGCCGGAGCAAATTAACCTTCCGGGAGACTAAGATGACCAAAGAAAATCGCGGCGTTGCTTCTCTGTTATTGGGGTTGACAGTTGCGCTGGTAATATCAGTCGCATTTGCTGCCAATAGGACGACCGTTTCTGAGTTCGACTTTCCGTTCTTAATGCCTGCTCCGTGTCTGGGCGAGAATGTCTTAGCGCATGCCTATGTAACAGCAAGGGGACACGAATTTACGACCCCGTCCGGGACTTACCACATGATCGATAATTGGAAGTTCTTGTTGGAAGGCGTCGGGGAAAGTACCGGTCGCGAATGGATCGGCAAAGGGCTGTCACCAAGCGGAGATGTTATCTATAAGACCGGGGAAAAGTACTTCTTCACACAAAATGGCTTTATGATCCCCGTGTCAGTACCGGGCCTCGAAGACGGGCCGAAGTTCCGATTCAATCAACTCTATCAAGCCCGATGGGATGCCGATGGGAATCTCGTGATGGAATTTGCGAAAGGGTTTGATCCCAATGTTCGATGCCGCGGGAAGTAGTTAGTACTGTCTGTTGATCTTGCCTGACAAGAATGCCCCGGTTCAATGCCGGGGCATTTTTTTGCGTCCGCTTTTGGCCGATTCTGTTGAAAAACTCGTTGTTGAAGCTGCTGTTGTTGTCGCGATTTTTTCGATGCGAGCTTCCTGCTCCGGCGTTGCCGGTTTTTTTGTTTTCTAGCGGCGTTTCAGTGCGTTCATGGGGATGTTTTCGCTCAAGCTACTGCCATTTCCTGACTTCCAGGCGGACCTGTCCCTAGTATTTTCGCCATGCGTCTCAGGTTCTGCGCCGTCGCAGTGAGCAGGAACTCGTCCTGAGCACCGCTCATCCCTCGTAATCGCAAGCGGTCCACTTTCAGGATGCGCTTCATGTGGGCAAACAGCATCTCGACCTGTTTTCTTTGCCGTCGGGTGCGCCGATAAGCTGGTGACTTTCTGATCGCTCGCGCAACATCCCGTGCCGGCTCGTACACGCTTCGTGTGATCTTACGGATCTCGGTGTTGGGACAGCACCGTTGTTTCATCGGACAGCCATCGCAGTCCAGCTTGCTGGACCGGTACTTGATGTCGTTGGCCTTGGTGATGCCGGTGCGCGGCTTCTTGAAGTTACGTCGGAAGCGCTTCAGCTCTTTGCCATTGGGACAGGTATAGCTGTCGTCCTGTTCGTCGTAGACGAAGTCGGAACGGCTGAAGAGGCCATCATCACGCTCGCCTCGATCCCAGACCGGCACATGCGGCTCGATGTTGGCCTCGTTCACCATCCAGCCGAGGAACTCGGCCGTGCCGTAGGCCGTGTCGCCGATCAGCTTCTTGACCTCGATGCCAAAGCGATCCTGCACCCGTTCGATCATGGTCCTGGTGGACCACACCTCCGGCGTTCTCAGCGCTGGCGTTGCCTCGACGTCAACGATGATGCCGTGGTCGGTGTCCACCAGGTAGTTGGTCGAGTAGGCGTAGTAGGCTGGACCGCCGAGCACGGCGGTCCAGCGCGCCATCGGATCGGTCTGCGAGACCTTCTTCGGCGGCGTCCTCGGCGCACCGTCGACCTCGATCGAGTCCAGGTACTCGGTGATGGCGCGGCTACCGCCGCCCCAGTCGTCATCGTCGTCCTCGTGATGCTTTTGCTTGCTGGCATCGGCTTTTACGACAGACGCATCGACGGCAAAGCCTTCGGCGCCGACCAGGCCTTCTTCCATGCAGCGCGTGAGGACCTGCTCGAAGACGAAGCGGAACACCTCCGAGTCGCGGAAGCGGCCGTGCCGGTTCTTCGAGAACGTCGAGTGATCCGGCACCTTGTCGGTAATCTTGAGCTTGCAGAACCAGCGGTACGCCAGGTTCATCGTCACTTCGTAGCACAGTTGCCGTTCGGAACGGATCCCGCAGCAATAGCCGATCAGCAGCATGCGGATCATTAGCTCGGGATCGATCGAGGGCCGGCCAGTGTGGCTGTAGAACGGTGCGAGGTGCTCGCGAAGGTTGGATAAATCGAGAACGCGGTCAATGTCGCGAAGCAGGTGATCCTGCGGGATTATCTCATCGAGATTGAACGCGTAAAACAGTTCGTCCTGCGGCTTGTCGTTGCTGCCCATCATCGGAGATCGCTCCGGCAATCAACACGCAGCAATTATCTCATTGATGCGTTACAAGACCGAGTTTTTCAACAGAATCGGCCGAGAGCTGCGATTCGATTCAGCATTATTTCGTCCATCTGAACGTCCGGTATCGGGAATAGCTGACATCTAGACAGTACACCCCCCTCCTACGCGATGGTAAGTTGATAAACTGCAGGGATATCAGTAATCCGCAAGAGGGTAATCGATGCTACGCATTCTACTGGCCATACTGATCAGCCTCATATCCGCTGCCACGTATTCGCAGACAGTACTGATCGAAAACGTCCGCATCTTCAACGGCGTAGACGAACGACTGACGCCCGGTCATGTACTCGTCGTCGACGGCATCATCGACACGGTGTCGAAGAACCGCATTGACACCCCGGAAGACGCACAGGTCATAGACGGCGGCAACCGCGTGCTGTCGCCGGGCTTCATCGACCTGCACACGCATCTCTCCGGCCAGAATCCGCGCAGCATGGAGAAATATCACCCGACGGTCGCCGGCGCGACCGCGGCCGCGATGGCGAAGCACTACCTCGACTCCGGCTTCACCACGATTCGCGACGCCGGCGGCACGCACCCCGATTTCGCGCGCGCGCTCGAAGCAGGCCTCGTGTACGGGCCGCGGCTGTTCCCGTCCGGCGCCGTCATCTCACAGACGGCGGGGCACGGCGACTTCCGCGCCCCGCACGACCCGCACCCCACGCTCGAGAGCGGCTCGCCCTACCTCGATCACGGCAGTTCGATCCTCGCCGACGGGGTCGACCAGACGCTGATGGCCGCGCGCGAGAACCTCAAGGCCGGTGCCACGCAGATCAAGATCATGGGCGGCGGCGGTGTCATGTCGGAGTTCGACCCGATTCACTCCCTGCAGCCCTCGCCGGACGAAATCCGCGCCGCCGTGCAGGCGGCCGGCGACTGGGGCACCTACGTGCTGGCCCATGCCTACACGAGCGAGGCGATCGAGCGCCTGGTGCAGAACGGCGTGAAATGCATCGAGCACGGGCTGTTGATCGACGACAAGACGGCGCGGCTGGTCGCCGACAAGGGCGTCGTGATCAGCACGCAGCTCGTCATCTTCCGCACGCTGCAGGACCTGCCCGGCATCAGCGAGCGCAACCTGCGCAAGCTGGAGGCCGTCCTCGCCGGCCAGGAGAACCTGATCCGCCTGATCAAGAAGTACGGCATCAAGACCGGCTTCGGCACGGACTTCATCCAGGGCGGTTACACGATGCTGACGCGCGAGTTCACCGAGCGTGCCGAGTACTGGACGCCGGCCGAGGTCCTGGTGCAGGCGACGTCCGAGAGCGCGGAGATCATCCGCATGATCGGCAAGCTGAACCGCTGGGGTAACTTCGGCGAAATCCGCGAAGGCTGGGTCGCGGACCTGCTGCTCATCAACGGCGAACCGCTCGAGGACATCTCGGTACTGCGCGACCCGGAAACCGCCCTCGCCCTGATCATGAAAGAGGGCGAGATCGTGAAGCTGCGCCTCTGACGCCTAGTCGACCACGCGCACGGTCGCGTCGAGTCGCGTGACGCCGGTCAGCGAATTGGTGACGAGGCACGAGCGTTCCGCCTTTTCCAGGAGACGTAGTGCCTTTGCCTCATCGGATCCGGCCGGCACCTCGAGCAACACCGTCTGGTGAAACTCGGTGAACTGCGTCACCTTGCCGACCCGGTCGAGCACGGCAACCACATCGCAACGTATCGACACCCACTCGAACTTCGCCGCACGCGCGATCGCCTTGAATGAGAGTTTGAAGCAGGAAGCAACCGCCGCCGCCAGCAGTGTCTCGGGCGACCAGTGATCGCCCGGGCCACCGAACTCGGCCGGGGCCGCGGCAGGCAAATTCGGCAAGCCCGGGCTGCTCAGGTCCACGTTGCCGTCATGACGCGCAGAGGCGGATGTCCTGTAGTGGTGGGGAAAGTCTTGCATCTCAGGTCCTTGTTTATCCGGGTAAACGCCGTTGCACCCCGTATTGCCGCGTATAATGCACCCGGACGCGCGCACAATAAACACAACATGGGGCCGGGATGAGCAACGACAAGGGCGCGCAACTGCGCCGGGATATCGGTTTCTTCGGCGCCGCGTTCCTGGTCCTCAATGCAATGATCGGCGCCGGCATTTTCGCCTTGCCGGGCAAGGTCGCGGTCAACGCGGGCATGCTGAGCCCGTGGCTGTTTCTCGCGGTCGGCGTCGTGTTCCTCGCCGTGGTACTGACGTTCGCGGAACTCGCAAGCTACTTCCGGGATTCCGGCGGGCCGGTGCTCTACGCCAGCTACGCGTTCGGCCCGCTGGCCGGATTCGGCACCGGCTGGATACTGTTCCTGAGCCGCATGACGGCGTTCGCCGCCAACGCCAACGTCATGGCCATCTATCTCGGGTCGTTGTTGCCGTGGTTCGGCGAGGGCGTCGGCCGCGCAGCCGTCATCAGCGTCATCACGCTCGGACTGACGTACGCGAACATCCTCGGCGTGAAGGACGGCGTGCGCACCATGGGCTTCTTCACGATCCTCAAGGTGCTGCCGCTGATCCTGCTCGTCCTGCTCGGGCTGCAGCACGTGACGGCCGACACGCTGATCCCCTCGGCCGCCGCGGTCATCGAGGACCTGGGCGGCACGACCCTGCTCCTCGTCTACGCCTACGTCGGCTTCGAGACCATGGCCGTGACGGCCGGTGAAACCGCGGAGCCCAGGCGCACGCTGCCCCGCGCCCTCATACGCACGGTCATCGGCACCGGCATTCTCTATTTCCTCATCGTCCTCGTCTTCATCTCCGTGATCCCGGAAGACACGTATGCCGACGCGACGCTCGTCGACGTGGGTCGCTCGCTCGCCGGTGCTTCAGGCGCGATCGGGATCACGCTGGCAGCCGTGTTCTCCATTGGCGGCAATCTCGCGGGTACCATGATCGCGGGGCCCCGTCTCATCTTCGCCCTCGCCGAGAACAGGCTGCTGCCCGCCTGGTTCGGCAACATTCACCCGCGCTACGCGACGCCCGATCACTCGATTCTCGTGATGGGCG